>NZ_JBFBBE010000027.1:0-107134 GCF_040682555.1 Streptomyces sp. NPDC051172 | reverse complement strand
CCCCCGCTCGAGCGAAGCCGAGAGTGGGGGAGTTTGAGGACGAGGCCGTTCAGGCCGATCGGGGCCCGGGGCGGAGCCCCGGCGGGGTCGAAGGGGCAGCGCCCCTGGGGACGGGACGGGTAGGGGCGGCGGGGGCGGAGAACAACTCGCGGTACCTTCGAGCTCACGCCGATGAGGGCCGATGAGGAGAGCCAACGTGAGCAAGTTCGTGCGGCCTGCACCAGAGGGCGCGGACCCCTTCGGAACCGCCCGCCTCAGGCGAGGCGTACTCGACGCCTGGGCCACCAGCCCCACCCGCTTCCGCGAGGACGCCAACGCCGAGGAGGACCTCGTCCTCGGCGGCTACCGCGACCGCCTCGTCGTGGAGCTCGCCCAGAACGCCGCCGACGCCGCAGCCCGCGCAGCCGTCCCCGGCCGCCTCCGCCTCACCCTCCGCGACGGCGTCCTCGTCGCCGCCAACACCGGCGCCCCCCTGGACGCAACAGGCGTCGAGTCGCTCTCCACCCTCCGAGCCTCCGCCAAACGCGACGCCCACGACACCGCAGTCGGCCGCTTCGGCGTCGGCTTCGCCGCCGTACTCGCCGTCACCGACGAACCCGCCCTGGTCGGCCGTCACGGCGGCGTCCGCTGGTCCCTCGCCGAGGCCCGGGAACTCGCCGCCGACACGGCACGGCACAGCCCCGGTCTGGGCGACGAGATCCGCCGCCGGGACGGCCACGTCCCGCTCCTGCGGCTCCCCTTCGCCGCCGAGGGCACCGCCCCTGCCCCGTACGACACCGCCGTCATCCTCCCGCTGCGCGACGCCGCCGCCACCGACCTCGCCGAACGCCTCCTGGGCGCCGTCGACGACGCTCTGCTCCTCGCCCTCCCGGGCCTCGAAGAGGTCGTCGTCGAGATCAACGGCGACAGCCCCCGCACGCTCAGCCGCCGCACCAACGGCTCCTTCACCGTCGTTGACGACTCCCTGGGCGGCACCACCCACTGGCGTACGTCCTCCGCCCACGGCCCCCTCACCCCCGACCTCCTCGCCGACCGCCCCGTCGAGGAACGCCTCCGCCCGCACTGGTCCCTCACCTGGGCCGTGCCCGTCAACGCCACCGACAGCTCACCGGCCCGCCCCCGCACCAGCGCCGTCGTCCACGCCCCCACCCCCAGCGACGAGCCCCTCGGCGTCCCCGCCCTGCTCATCGCCTCCTTCCCCCTGGACACCACCCGCCGGCACGCGGCCCCCGGCCCCCTCACCGACTTCCTCGTCCAGCGCGCGGCGGACGCGTACGCCGAACTCCTCGCCGACTGGCGCCCGGTGACCGGCGGCATCATCGACCTCGTCCCCGGCCCGCTGGGCAAGGGCGAGCTGGACGGGGCACTGCGCCAGGCGATCCTCGAACGCCTCCCGCGGACCGAGTTTCTCCCGCCCGCCCACCCGGCCTTCCCGCCGCCCGCCGCCGAACCCGGCAAGGACCAGGACGCCGACCACGACTCCGGCCTCCCGGAGTCCCTGCGCCCCCGCGACGCCGAGATCGTCGAGGGCGCGGGCCACGACACGGTGCAGGTCCTCGCCGAGGTGCTCCCGACCCTCCTGCCCGCCGGGCTCGAACGGCGCGTGGAACTGCGGACCTTGGGCGTCGCCCGGGTCCCGCTCACCGACGCGATCGACCGCCTCGCCGGTCTCGAGAAGGAACCCGGCTGGTGGCGGCGGCTCTACGACAGCCTCGCCGGCGTAGACCCGGACCGCCTCTCCGGACTGCCCGTGCCGCTGGCCGACGGCCGTACCACCATCGGCCCCCGCCAGGTGCTCCTGCCCACCGCCGACGCCGCACGCATCGACCCCGAGGTGCTCGCCCGGCTCGGCCTGAAGGTCGCCCACCCGGACGCGGCCCACCCCCTCCTGGAGAAGCTCGGCGCGCTCCCGGCGACGCCCCGCGCCGTCCTCACCACCCCGCAGGTACGGGCCGCCGTGGCCGCCTCCCTCGACGACGAGGGCGGACTCGACTGGGAGCAGGACGCGCCCGACGCCGAGGAGCTGGCCGACACGGTTCTCGCGCTCGTACGGGACGCCGGTCTGGAGCCGGGCGACGAGCCGTGGCTGGGCGCCCTCGCCCTGCCCGACGAGGACGGCGAACTCGCCCCCGCCGGCGAGCTCGTCCTCCCCGGCAGCCCCTTCCACCAGGTCATGCGGTCGGACGAACTCGCCACCGTCGACGCCGAACTGGCCGACAAGTGGGGCGAGCAGCCGCTGGCCGCCTGTGGTGTCCTCGCCAACTTCGCCCTCGTACGGGCCACGGACGTGGTGCTGGACCCCGACGAACTGGAGCCGCGCGAAGGCGACTACGCCGAACCCGACGACGCGGGGCTGCTGGACGCCGTGGACGTGTGGAGCGAGGACGTCCTCGACCGCTTCCCGGACACCCCCGTACCGCCCGTCGCCACCGAACTGGTCGCCGTACGGGACCTGGACCTGGTCGACGACGACAAATGGCCGCAGGCCCTCGCCCTGCTCGCCCAGCCACCCCTGCGCGACGCCCTCACCCAGCCGGTAAGGATCCTGCTCCCCGACGGCACGCACGAGGTCGTACGGCCCTACACGGCCTGGTGGCTGCGCGGCCACCCGGTCCTCGACGGCCGCCGCCCGGCAGGCCTGCTGGCGTCCGGCGGCGACCCCCTCCTGCGGGGTCTGTACGACGAGGCGGATGCGACCGGCTTCGACGACGAACAGGTACTGCGGGCGCTCGGCGTACGGACGTCGGTGTCGGCCCTGCTCGACGAGCCGGGCGGCGCCGCGGAGCTCCTGGACCGCCTCGCCGACCCGGAGCGCCAGGTCACGGCGGCCCAACTGCACGCCCTCTACGGTGCGTTGGCCGACCTGGACCCCGAGCAGGTGACCCTGCCGGACGAGCTGCGGGCCGTGGTCTACGGCCGGGTCGAGGTCGTGGACGCCGCCGACGCCGTGGTCGTCGACTCCCCGGACCTGCTGCCCTTCACCGAGGGCGTCCCCCTCCTGCCGGTACGCCCGGCGCGCGCCGCCGAACTGGCCGAACTGTTCCAGGTGCGGCGCCTGAGCGAGTCCGTGACGGGAGAGGTCACCTCCGAGGGCACCGAACACGACGTACCGGACGCGGTACGGGTCCTGCTGGGTGCCGGCACCCCCGCCACGTACGTCGAGCACGAGGAACTCGTCGTCGACGGCGTGGAGTTGGACTGGCGCCTGACGGCGGACGGGGTCCTGCACGCGGCCACCCTGGAGGGCGTCGCCGCCGGCCTCGCCTGGGCAGCGGGCCAGTGGCCCCGGCGCTTCGAGGTGGCGGCCCTGCTGGAGGACCCGTCCCGGACGGATGAACTGGCCCGGGACCGCTGGTTCGACTGACGTCCAGCAGCCCCGCGAAGGCTTCGGCGCCCCCGAAGCCCGCCCCGGAGGGAACTCCGGGGCGGTCGGTTGCCGATCTTGGCAGGGAATTTGCAATCCGCGTAAAAAAATCCTCTTCGGCCGTACAACTTTCCACAACTGCCACGGATCTCACCCCCTGAGCCAACAGGCTCCACGATCACTTTCTCCACCTGGGGAACACATGCGCATACGTGCCACCGTGGCCGCCGTCTCCGGCGCCCTGGCCCTTTCCACCTTCGCCCTGCCGGCCGCGCACGCCGCCGACGCCCCGTCGTACAAGACGGAGGCCGCGAAGATTCTCGCCGCGCACGGCAGGACCGCCTTCAGCAGCAGCGCCGCCGCCGCGGATCTGGGCGTCACCTTCTCCAACCTCAAGATCGCCAAGGCGATCAAGGTCGGCACCACGAACCACGTCGCCGCCACGGTCACCTACACGCTGACCCACGGGGCGAACTACGACATCAACTCCAGCGACTTCGACAGCGGCCCCATCATCTACAAGGGCAGCTCGATCACCAGCGCCCAGAACGTGCTCGGCGGCGAGCTGCCCGCCACCTGCGCGGCCACCTCGGCCACCACCGCCAGCTGCAAGGGCGACATCGACATCTTCCCGATCAACGAGGGCGGCACCGCCGGTGACCTGCTCAACTCGGACGCGGGCAAGTGGTCGGCCGGCGCGCTCGCGCTGCAGTACAGCACCGGGGACCACTCCCTGCAGGGCGACCTCGGCAGCACCCTCGTCCAGCGCAACTCCAGGCTGACGGTCAACGCCACCCCGGAGCCGGTGAGGAAGGGCAAGACCATCACCGTGGTCGGCAAGCTCTCCCGCGCCAACTGGGAGGACAACAAGTACCACGGCTACAGCACCCAGCCGGTGAAGCTGCAGTTCCGCAAGAAGGGCTCCAGCACCTACACCACGCTGAAGACCATCAAGACGAGCACCACGGGTGACCTGAGGACGACGACCACGGCCACGGTCGACGGCTACTACCGCTACTCCTTCGCGGGCACCTCGACGACCCCGGCGGTCAACGCCACGGGCGACTTCGTCGACGTGCAGTAAGTATCCGCACCCGCTAGGCAGGAAAGCGGCGGTCGACCCACTTCCACAGCAACTCCAGGGCGACCGCCGCCACCGCCGCGATGCCGACCGCGACCCCCGGCATCGTCTCGCCGACCAGCTTCAGCGCGAAGAAGTGCTGGAGCTGCGGCACGATCAGCACGAAGACGAACGCCACGCCCATCGAGGCCACCAGGGCGATCCGCCACCAGGTGTAGGGCCGGGCGATGATCGCCAGCACCCACATCGAGATCAGGAACAACGTAAGGGTCGCCGCGCTGGTCTCCGCGTCCAGCTGCCCAGGCCCGGTGTAGTAGTGACGGGCGATCAGATACATCACGAAGGTCGCCACCGCGGCCACCACCCCGCCCGGGATCGAGTACCGCATCACCCGCCGTACGAAGTGGGGTTTGGCCCGTTCCTTGTTGGGTGCCAGGGCGAGGAAGAAGGCCGGGATGCCGATCGTAAGGGTGGAGAGAAGCGTCAAGTGCCTTGGCAGGAACGGGTATTCCACCTGCCAGCACACCACCAGCACCGCCAGCAGCACCGAGTAGACCGTCTTCACCAGGAACAGGGTCGCCACCCGGGTGATGTTGCCGATGACCCGTCGGCCCTCCGCGACCACCGACGGCAGCGTCGCGAAGCTGTTGTTCAGCAGCACGATCTGCGCGACCGCCCGGGTGGCCTCCGAACCCGAGCCCATGGACACGCCGATGTCGGCGTCCTTGAGCGCCAGCACGTCGTTCACGCCGTCGCCGGTCATCGCGACCGTGTGGCCGCGGGACTGCAGTGCGCCCACCATGTCCCGCTTCTGCTGCGGGGTGACCCGTCCGAACACCGTGCCCTTGTCGAGCGACTTCGCCATTTCCTCCTGCTCGGAGGGCAGGTGCCGGGCGTCCACGGTCGTGCCGGTCAGGCCCAGCTTGGCGGCCACCGCGCCGACCGACACGGCGTTGTCGCCGGAGATGACCTTGGCGCGGACGTCCTGGTCGGCGAAGTAGCGCAGGGTGTCCGCCGCGTCCGGGCGCAGACGCTGTTCGAGGACGACGAAGGCGGCGGGCCTGGCCCCTTTCGCGGGCTCGGGATCGTCCAGGTCGCGGCCGGCCCGGGCGAGCAGCAGCACCCGTAGGCCCTGCTCGTTGAGCCGCCCGGTCTCCTTGAGGGCCGGGTCGCCGGCGGCCAGCAGCACGTCGGGCGCCCCCAGCAGCCAGGTACTCGACTCGCCGTTGCCCTCGCTGAAGGTGGCGCCGCTGTACTTGCGGGCGGAGGAAAAGGGCAGGGACTCCGTGCAGCGCCAGTCCTCGACGTCCGGGTAGGCGTCGATGATCGCCTGGAGGGAGGCGTTCGGCCGCGGGTCGGACTCGCCGAGGGCGCCGAGGACCTTGCGTACGTACGACTCGTCGGTGCCCTGCAGCGGCCTGAGCTCGGTGACGTCCATGCCGCCCTCGGTGAGGGTGCCGGTCTTGTCGAGGCAGACGGTGTCGATGCGGGCGAGGCCTTCGATGGCCGGGAGTTCCTGGACCAGGCACTGTTTTCGGCCAAGTCGTATGACGCCTATCGCGAAGGCGACCGACGTCAGCAGCACCAGCCCCTCCGGGACCATCGGGACGATGCCGCCCACCGTCCGCGCGACCGAGTCCTTGAACCCGTGCTGTTTGACCACCAGCTGGCTGATGACCAGGCCGATCGCGGTCGGGATCATCATCCAGGTCACGTACTTGAGGATCGTCGAGATACCGGTGCGCAGCTCGGAGTGGACCAGGGTGAAGCGGGAGGCCTCCTCGGCGAGCTGGACGGCGTAGGCCTCACGGCCCACCTTGGTGGCCTTGAAGGCACCGCCGCCTGCCACCACGAAGCTGCCCGACATCACCTGGTCCCCGGGCTTCTTGACCACGGCGTCGGCCTCGCCGGTGAGCAGCGACTCGTCGATCTCCAGCCCGTCGGCCTCGACGCACACCCCGTCGACCACGGCCTTGTCCCCCGGCCCGATCTCGATCAGATCGTCCAGCACGATCTGAGAGGTGCTGATCGCGGCGGCCACCCCGTCCCGCCGCACCGTGGGCCGCGCCTCCCCGATCACCGCGAGCGAGTCCAGGGTCCTCTTGGCCCGCCACTCCTGGATGATGCCGATGCCGGTGTTGGCGATGATCACGTACCCGAACAGGCTGTCCTGGAACGGCGCGACGAACAGCATGATCAGCCAGAGCACACCGATGATCGCGTTGAACCGTGTGAAGACGTTCGCCCGGACGATCTCGCCCATCGACCGGCTGCTGCGCACCGGAACGTCATTGACCTGCCCCCGCGACACCCGCTCGGCCACCTCGGCCGCGGTCAGCCCCCGCGCCGGCACCGGAAGGGGTACGGGGTGCACAGGGTCGAGCTCCGCGCCCGCGTCGATGTGCGTCATGCATTCGACGGTACGTGTGGATTTACGCCTTCACCCGCCGAGTGCCCGGAAGATCCGACCTGGGGAGGAGCGAACTCGTGCGGTGGTTGTAGCCCCCAGCAGGGCCCGCACCACCGCCGGGTGCCTATTCGGCCGCCGTCGCCCGTTCCGTCGCCCCCGTTGCGGCCGCCCGCTTGATCGCGGCGTCACGCTTCCTCACGAACCACACGCCGTACAGCCCGAGCACGCCTCCGGTCAGGCACGTCCACAGCCACCACAGATGCCCGTGGTCGTCGAACCAGCCGTAGAAGGGAAGCTGCACCAGGAAGAGGACGAACCAGAGGATCGTGCCGCCGGTGATGGTGGCGACCACGGGGCCCTCAAGGGGCTCCGGCGCCTCGTGCTGGGGGGTCCACTTCGCCATGCGCACAGCTTACGAGGCGGATGGGTCTACGCGCGGAGATAGCGCCACCGGACTCATATGTTCATACTGAAACCGTTTGCGCTCGGCGCTGTCTGCTTCTACTCGTAGGAACATCCAATGTCCACCTCGGCCCCCGCCAAGGTCCCCACCCCCGAACAGTCGGGGAAGGCGTCCGCCTCCGGCGCCCTCGACCGCTACTTCAAGATCTCCGAGCGGGGCAGCACCCTGCCGCGGGAGATCCGCGGCGGTTTCGCCACCTTCTTCGCGATGGCCTACATCATCGTGCTGAACCCGATCATCCTGGGCAGCGCGAAGGACATGTACGGGCACCAGCTGGACAACGGCCAGCTGGTCACGGCCACGGCCGTGACGGCGGCGTTCACGACCCTCCTCATGGGCGTCGTCGGCAACGTGCCGATCGCGCTGGCCGCCGGTCTCGGTGTGAACTCGGTTGTCGCGCTCCAGCTCGCCCCCCGGATGTCCTGGCCGGACGCCATGGGCATGGTGGTCCTGGCCGGCTTCATCGTGATGCTGCTGGTGGCCACCGGACTGCGCGAGCGCGTCATGAACGCCGTGCCCTACAGCCTGCGCAAGGCGATCTCCATCGGCATCGGCCTGTTCATCATGCTGATCGGCCTGGTCGACTCGGGCTTCGTCTCCCGGATCCCGGACGTCGCCCAGACCACCGTCCCGCTCCAGCTGGGCAGCAACGGACACCTCAACGGCTGGCCCGTCCTGGTCTTCATCCTGGGCGCGCTGCTCACCCTCGCGCTGATCGTCCGCAAGGTCTCCGGCGCGATCCTGATCTCGATCGTCACGATGACGGTCCTCGCGCTGGTCGTCGACGCCGTCGCGAAGGTCCCGACCTGGGGCCTGACGACGCCCAAGTGGCCCGGCAACCCGGTCGCCACCCCGGACTTCGGTCTGATCGGAAAGGTCAGCCTGTTCGGCGGCTTCTCCCACGTCGGTGTGCTGACCGGCGTCCTCTTCGTCTTCACCGTGCTGCTGTCGTGCTTCTTCGACGCGATGGGCACGATCATGGGCGTCGGCGACGAGGCCAAGCTGACCGACGCCCAGGGCTATATGCCGGGCATCAACAAGGTCCTGTTCATCGACGGCCTCGCGGTCGCGACCGGCGGCGCCAGCTCCTCCTCGGCCACCACCGCGTTCGTGGAGTCCACGGCGGGCGTCGGCGAAGGCGCCCGTACGGGCTTCGCGAACGTCGTCACCGGCGGTCTGTTCGCCGTCGCCCTGTTCCTGACCCCCGTCGCCACGATGGTCCCGTCCCAGGCGGCCACCCCGGCCCTGCTCGCGGTGGGCTTCCTGATCCTGGCCGGCTCCATCAAGGAGATCGACTGGGCCGACTACACGATCGCCATCCCCGCCTTCGTGACGATGGTGATGATGCCGTTCACCTACTCGATCACCAACGGCATCGGCATGGGCTTCATCACCTTCGCGGTGCTGCGTCTCGCGGCCGGCCGGGGCCGGGAGGTCCCGGTGGCGATGTACGTCGTCGCGGCGGTTTTCGCCTTCTACTACCTGATGCCCGCGCTCGGTCTCACGTGACGCCGTAGAACCGCTCGGTCTCCTCCACGGCGGACTGGAAGCGCTCGTCGAAGTCATCCCGAATGAGCGTCCGGACGACATAGTCCTGGACGCTCATTCCTCTTTTGGCAGCGTGGTCCCGGAGCCGTTCGAGCAGCTCTCCGTCCATCCGCAGGCTGAGCACACTGGTCCCCATGCCTACGAGGGTCGCGGCATCCTTCGGCGCGGTGTGTCACGTTCCGCGTCTCGATCACCCATATGAGTGATATTCCGATTGAGTGGCGCGTGTCACGGGCATTCGGCGCGTCCCGCATGGTCCTTAGCGAGAGTAATGAGTTACTCTAAATACATGTCGGACCTCAGCCATGGCGACGATGCTGCCGCCGTGAACTCCCTGCGATCAGCTGTCATGCGGCTGTCCCGTCGGCTCAAGCACCAGCGGGTCGACGAGTCGCTCAGCCCCACCGAGATGTCGGTGCTGGGCACCCTCTCCAACTGCGGTAGCGCCACACCGGGCGAGCTCGCCCGCAAGGAGCACGTGCAGCCGCCGTCGATGACCCGCATCGTCGCACTGCTCGAGGCCAAGGGGCTGGTCCGGCTGGAGCCGCACCCCGAGGACCGGCGCCAGAAGGTCGTCACCAAGACCGAACAGGCCGAGGCCATGCTCGCGGAGAGCCGCGCCAAGCGGAACGCGTTCCTGGCCAACCTGGTCGACGGCCTCGACGAGGACGAGTGGGCGAAACTCCGCGCCGCCGCCCCCGTGCTGGAGAAGCTCGCGCATCTGTAAGCCACATCGAGGAGGCGAACCCTTTTGAGTACGGGACCCGGAGCAGCTTCCGCCCCCGCACCGACACCTACTACCCCCGTTTCACCCCCGCTTTCCCGCAAGTCCTCGATGTTCAGCTCGCTGAAGGTCAGGAACTACCGCCTGTTCTTCATGGGCCAGGTCGTCTCCAACATAGGCACCTGGATGCAGCGCATCGCCCAGGACTGGCTGGTCCTGAGCCTCACCGGCTCCGCCACGGCCGTCGGCGTCACGACGGCCCTGCAGTTCCTGCCGATGCTCTTCCTCGGCCTCTACGGCGGCGTCCTCGTCGACCGCCTGCCCAAGCGCGGCACGCTGCTCGTCACGCAGACCTCGATGGCCGTCACCGGTATCGCGCTCGCCGCGCTCACCCTCTCCGGCCACGTCCAGGTCTGGCACGTCTACCTCGCCGCCTTCGCCGTGGGCCTCGCCACGGTCGTCGACAACCCGGCCCGGCAGTCCTTCGTCTCCGAGATGGTCGGTCCGGCCCAGCTGCAGAACGCGGTCAGCCTCAACTCCGCCAACTTCCAGTCCGCCCGCCTGGTCGGCCCCGCCGTGGCCGGCCTCATGATCACCGGGGTGGGCACCGGCTGGGCGTTCCTCTTCAACGGCCTGTCCTTCGTCGCCCCGCTCGCCGGCCTGCTGCTGATGCGGGCGCGCGAGCTGTACGTCGTCGAGCGGGCACCGCGCGGAAAGGGCCAGCTGCGGGAGGGACTCCGGTATGTCGCCGGGCGCCCCGACCTGATCTGGACGATCGTCCTGGTCGGGTTCATCGGCACCTTCGGCTTCAACTTCCCGGTCTACCTCTCGGCCTTCGCCGACGACGTCTTCCACGCGGGCGCCGGCTCCTACAGCGCCTTCAACACCGTGATGGCGGTCGGCTCCCTGGCAGGCGCACTCCTGGCCGCAAGGCGCGGTACGGCCCGGATGCGGGTGATGATCGGGGCGGCGGCGGCCTTCGGCGCCCTGGAACTGGTGGCCGCGACCGCACCCTCCCTCTGGCTGTTCGCCCTGCTGATGGCCCCGATCGGCATGTTCGGCATGACGATCAACGTCACCGCCAACACCAGCATCCAGATGGCCACCGACCCCGCCATGCGCGGCCGGGTCATGGCCCTCTACATGATGGTCTTCCTCGGCGGATCCCCGATCGGCGCACCCATCGCGGGCTGGGTCACGGACTCGTACGGCGTCCGGGCGGGCCTGGCCGTGGGCGGCGCGATCGCCACGGCGGCGGCCGTCACCATCGGCTTGATCCTGGCCAGGGTCGGCGGCCTGCGGCTGTCGGTCGGCTGGAACCACGGTCGCCCGGTCGTGCGGTTCGTGCCGCGGGAGCGGCGGGAGGAGCTGGCCGCGGCGGCGTGATGCGACCGGCCGGGTCAGTCGCGGGGGAACTCGTCCGTCCTGAGAACGAGCCCGACGACTGTCCCGGTCAGGTCGATCTCGTCGCCGAAGTCGAAGCTCACCTCGCCGTGGTAGGCGCCGTCCTTCGGCAGGGTGTGGAGATACCACTTGCCCCTGTAGGGGTCGACGATCAGATACACCGGGACCTCGGCCGAGGCGTAGGCGGTCTTCTTCGGACCGTAGTCGTTGTGAGCGGTGTCCTTGGAGATCACTTCGGCAACGAATTCGACGTCCTCACAGCGCCAGCGACGCTTGGCGTCCGGTTCCGCGTCCTCTGCCATCAGCGTGACGTCGGTGGCGAATCCGTTGAGGTGTCCCGGGTAGTCGATGCGGACATCGGACTTCAGGCGCCGGCGGGGGTACTTGGTGCGTAGCTGGTCGTAGATGGCGGCGATGATCTCCCAGTGAGTGTCCCGTTGCGGCGCCATGCAGATGCTCCCCCCGACGATCTCCGTCTTGTAACCCTCGGGGATGGGCATCTTCTCCAGCCACTCGAACATCGTGTCGAGTGTGAGCTCTTCACCGCTCTCGGCCATCGCAATCCTGTCGTCCAGGACGGTCATCGTTGGCGACCCCGATGGACGGGTGCCGCCGCGCAGTACAACGATACGCACGGCGCCCGGGGCACGCCCGGCAGACTGGGCCCATGAGACTCTTCGCCGCCGTGCTGCCGCCCGAGGACGTTGTCGGTGAACTGGCCTCCGAAGTGGCCCAGTTGAGGAAGTTGCCCGGGGCGGAGGTGCTGCGCTGGACAAGCCGTCCCGGTTGGCACTTCACGCTCGCCTTCTACGGAGAGGTCGACGACGACCTCGTACCGGAACTGTCGGCCCGGCTGGAGCGGACTGCACGGCGGTCCGAGCCCTTTGCGCTGGCCCTGCGGGGCGGTGGCCAGTTCGGGCACGGGCGGGCGCTGTGGGTGGGCGCGGAGGGGGAACTGCCGGCCCTGCGGCTGCTCGCCGACCGCGCGGAGGCCGCGGCGCGGAAGGCGGGGGTGGCCATGGGGGAGCACCGGCGGTACAAGGCGCACCTGACGGTGGCGCGGAGCCGCGACGCGGTGGACGTACGGCCGCATGTCGCCGCGCTCGGGGAGTTCACGAGCCGTACGTGGACGGTGGGGGAGCTGGTGCTGGTACGCAGCAATCTGCCTCGGTCCGGGGTGCCGGGGGAGCAGCCGCGTTACGAGGCGGTCGCCCGTTGGGCGCTCGGGGGCGCCGGTTAGGCTCGGGTACGTGGACCCGAAGACCCGGAACCGGATCATGGCCGGTGTGCTTGTGCTGTTGTTTGCTGTCGTTGCCCTGGCGGCTGCCCTCGGTAGGTAGCGGTTTGCGGGGGAGCGACAGGGAAGCGCCCACACGGCGGAGCCGCATGTCGAATGCAGCCCCGCCGCTCCTGGAGGAGCGCTACCAGGCGAAGGCCTCCGGGGCCGGCCCCGGGCCGGGGAACACCTCGTCCAGACCGGTCAGGAGCTCGTCGCTCAGTTCCAGCTCTGCCGCCCTGATCGCCGACTCCAGCTGCTGGGCCGTGCGCGGGCCCACGATCGGGCCGGTGACGCCCGGGCGGGTCAGGAGCCAGGCCAGGGCTGCCTCGCCCGGTTCCAGGCCGTGCTTGTCGAGCAGGTCCTCGTACGCCTGGATCTGGGCGCGGATGGTGGTGTTGGCGAGGGCGTCAGCGGCCCGGCCGCTCGCCCGGCGGCCGCCCTCGACCTCCTTCTTGATCACACCGCCCAGCAGTCCGCCGTGCAGCGGTGACCAGGGGATGACCCCGAGGCCGTACTCCTGCGCGGCCGGAATGACCTCCATCTCGGCGCGGCGCTCGGCCAGGTTGTAGAGGCACTGCTCGCTGACCAGGCCGATGGTGCCGCCGCGGCGGGCGGCGACCTCGTTGGCCTGGGCGATCTTGTAGCCGGGGAAGTTCGAGGACCCGACGTAGAGGATCTTGCCCTGCTGCACCAGGACGTCGATCGCCTGCCAGATCTCCTCGAAGGGGGTGCTGCGGTCGACGTGGTGGAACTGGTAGACGTCGATGTAGTCGGTCTGCAGCCGCTTCAGGCTGGCGTCGACCGCGCGCCGGATGTTCAGCGCGGAGAGCTTGTCGTGGTTGGGCCAGACCTCGCCGTCGGCGGCCATGTTGCCGTACACCTTGGTGGCGAGGACGACCTTGTCGCGGTGGGCCGCGCTCTTGGCGAACCAGTTGCCGATGATCTCTTCCGTACGGCCCTTGTTCTCGCCCCAGCCGTACACGTTGGCGGTGTCGAAGAAGTTGATGCCGGCGTCCAGCGCCGCGTCCATGATCGTGTGGCTGTCGGCCTCGTCGGTCTGCGGTCCGAAGTTCATGGTGCCGAGGACCAGTCGACTGACCTTGAGTCCCGTGCGTCCGAGCTGCGTGTACTTCATGACCACCCAGCCAACGGCTTGGAGTGCGCTCTACGCAAGGGATTCTCCAGAAAATGATCTATCCCTCCAAGTGATCTTTGCTGTGCGAGAAGAATTCAAAAGACAAACTGCTGGATTACAAACGCTCTAGTCGATGTTTTCGTCGAATTGGCCTCACTCGTTTGCCGCGCATCCGGAGGAGGGGACGCGGCGTTAGCGGAATATGGCGAAAGCAAGGTTCCTTAACCCGTACCGTTCCGGAGCGACCGCGGAGGATCTGCCCCCCACCCGTGCGGTGACAGTGGGGCGCTACACCTTCACGCCCGCCGCGGCGTACTCGGCGCCCGACGCGTGCGGCACCTTGCACGGGGACGGTGCGCGGATCGAACTGCAGGTCACCGGGACCCTCTTCAGCGAGTTCCTGGGAATCCTGGACACGGCTCAGGAGGAACTCGGGCGGCGGTGGAACGATCAGGGACGGTCCGGCTGCCACGCGGTTACATGACGGGGGCGGACCTCTATGAACGACGAATATCTGGATCTTTCCTTCACCCCGCACGAACGGTATCCCGGTGACTACCCCACCGGGCTGGCCACCGGCCGCCACCGGGGTCCTTCAGAGGACATGTACGCCACGGGCCCCCTGGTGGAGGGCTGGGACCCGGTCGAGGAACTCACGTCCCTCCTGCAGAACGCCGTGACGGCGGAGCAGGCGGGCACCGTGTCGCCGCCGCCTCGTCACGAGCCACCGCCGTCCGACCTCGACTTCACGGGCGAGTCGATGGACAACCTGGCGAGGATCACCGCCGAGTTGCCCCCCATCCGGCGCCGTACCGTCCGGCACCGGAAAGTGCGGTTCCGGCTGCGCTTCCGCTTCACATGGCTGCAGACCGTCAGCTTTCTGATCGCCGCGCTCGCCGCCGTGATCGTTTCGATGGTGAGCGTCTTCGGCGGCATGGTGGCCTATGCGCCTCTGCGGCACGTCGCGTCGGCCACACAGGGCGGGATACTGACCTGGTGGCCGCTTCTGGTCTACGGCCCCTGGATGGTTGCCTCGCTCTCCATCCTGCGCAGCGCCCTTCACCAACGCAGGGCCGTGCACTCCTGGTTCGTCGTTCTGCTCTTCTCCTTTCTTGCGATGTCACTCTGCGTGGCCGAGGCCGACAGGAGCTTCACCGGTATCGCCGCCGCTGCCCTGCCGACGCTCGCCTCCCTGGCCTGCTTCCAGCAACTGGTCCGCCAGATCACGCTGACCCGGCCCCCACGCAGAAACATCTCCCGCCACCGTCATCGCCAGACGCCCGCAACTGCGAAATCCCCCGCCTCCAAGAGCGGTTCGGCCACCTCGAAGCCGCGCCCCAGCGGTGGCGGCACGGCATCCCGAAGCTGACCGGGAATCAGGCCGGCTTCCGGTCGGCCTTCCGCGCCGCACGCTCCACCCGGTCCCGGTGGCTCTCCCACCAGGCCGCGTCGCCCGACGGCAAGCTGTCGTTGCCCCGGTTCATCCCCACCGCACCGTCCGTGAGTTCGCGGAGGATGTCGGCGTGCCCGGCATGCCGGTGCGTGTCGGCGATCACGCGCACCACGGCGTGATGCAAGGTCACCTGATTCCTGCCCTCGGGCCACCACGGCACCCTGCCGACCGCGTCCAGCGGCAGCGCGTCGATCGTCGCGTCCGCGTGCGCGCACACCCGGCGGTAGAGGTCCACGATGTACTCGCGGGACTCGTCGGCGGTGGCCCACATGTCCGCGTTGGGTTCACCGCCCGCTGCCATCCAGGGCAGCGGCCCGCCGGAGAACGGACGCCCGAAGGTGTCGCCGAGGTAGCCCAGCTCCGCGCCGGTCACGTGCTTCACCAGGCCGAGGAGGTTGGTGCCGGTCGGTGTCCGCGGGCGGCGGATGTCGTACTCCGAGAGCCCTTCGAGTTTCCAGAGCAGGGCATCGCGGGCGGACTGCAGATAGAAGTGGAGGTCGGCCTTGGCGTCAGGGGTTGGGGAGGTCATGGGGGTAGTCTGCCGCCGGCGCGATCTTTGGTCACCGGTTTTCCACCGCTCGTGGCAGTGCGCCGGGTTCAGTCGCGGGGGAAGTCGTCGGTCTTGAGAGTGAGGTCGACGATGGTGCCGGTGAGGTCGATGTCGGTGCCGAAGTCCACGGACGTCCGTACGGCGTAGTCGCCGTCCTTGGGGTCGGTGTAGACGTGGCACCGCCCCTGATAGGGATCGGCGATGACGTAGACGGGGACCTCGGCGACCGCATACGCCGTCTTCTTGGGGCCGTAGTCGTTGGCGGCGGTTGCCTTCGAGATGACCTCGGCGACGAACTCGACGTCCTGGTACCGCCAGTGGCCCGTGTCGTCCTTCTGTGCCGTGTCGCTGAGCTTGGCGAGGTCGGGGCAGAAGCCGTTCTCAAAGCCCGGGAAGTCGATGCGGACGTCCGAGAACACCCTGGTCTTCCTCCCGAAGCGGTCCACGAAGGACAAGAGGATCTCGCGGATGATTTCCCAGTGAGTGTCCCGCTGTGGCGTCATGTGGACGTTGCCCCCGACGATCTCGACCCTGAATCCCTCGGGGACGGGCATACGCTCAAGGCGCTCGAACCACTCGTCCAAACGCTTGGTGTTGGCGTCGGCGTCGGCCATCTCGATCCTGTCCTCCAGGACGGTCATCGTGGCGCTCCTCCCCGGCTGCCCACGTTCGAGTGCAGCCGCGCAGTACAACGATACGCACGGTGACCGGGAGACGCCGGAATCCGGTCAGCTTGTTCCGGCCGCGTACGGATGTCCGATTCCCCATGCCTCCCACATCGCCCCCGCGAAGGCCGCAGCGATCTTGTGCTCGCCGCTCGCGTTCGGATGCGTGCCGTCGTAGGTGTCGTGATGGATGTCGTACGACGCCGGGGGCGAGGCCGGCAGGAGCGGGGAGCGGGGCTCGTCCAGGTCTGCGACCGCCTTGGCCAGGAGTTCGTTGAAGCGGGATACCTGCGCGGCGAAGGGGGCGTCCGTGGTGGCGCGGACGTTCGGGATCACCGGCAGGACGACCAGGCGGATGCGCGGGTTGGCCGAGCGGGCCGCCGCCACGAAGCGGTGCACGTTCTCCGCCGTCTGCTCCGCGTTCGTGTAGAAGCCCAGGTCGATCAGGCCGAGGGAGACCAGCAGGACGTCCGCGCGGCAGGAGCGCACCGCCTCCCCGATCAGCGGAGCCATGTGCAGCCAGCCCTCGCCCCAGCCCGCCAGATGGGCGCGCGGGAAGTCGGGGTCGGCGTACCGGTACGACACCGGCGCGTCCGTCGCCTTGTCGTACAGCGTCTCGCGCGGGCCGACCAGGGCGAACGGGCCGCCGTACGTCTCGCGCAGGTGCTCCCACATTCGGTAACGCCAGGTGTGCTCGCCCGCGCTTCCGATCGTCATGGAGTCGCCGACCGGCATGAACCTAAGCATCCGCTCATGATGGACGATCGGGTAGGGATCAGGGAGGGACCAATGGGACGCGTGGGTGTGAGGCCTGCCACGCGCCCCTCGCCGTCACCCGTCCGTGAACACGGGGCCGGGATGGCAGGCTTGGGACATGCGCCGACCGTTCGCTCTCCTCGCCGGGGTCCTTCTCGTGGGCGCGTTCGCCGTACCCGCATCCGCCGCAGACGGCGACGGCAAGGGTGACCAGGGGTTCACCATCAAGGACTCGCGCATCGCCGAGTCCAGCGGACTGGCCGCCTCCCGCCTGCACCCCGGCATCTACTGGACCCACAACGACAGCGGCGACGGCCCGTACATCTACGCCGTGGACAGCAGCACCGGGAAGACGGTCGCCCGTGTCACCCTCAGTGGCATCGGCGCCCCCCGCGACACCGAGGCCATCTCCATCGGCCCCGACAACCAGATCTACGTCGGCGACATCGGCGACAACCTCGGCGGCAAGTGGCCGTATGTGTGGATCTACCGGCTGCCCGAGCCGAAGAAGCTGGTCGACCAGACCGTGCGGGCCACGCAGTACGTGGTGAAGTACTCGGACGGGGCGCGCAACGCCGAGTCGCTCGTCATCGACCCGAAGACCGGGCGCGCCTACATCATCGACAAGAACGAGAACGGCGGGCACCTGTACGAGGGGCCGGCCAGGCTCTCCAGCTCCGGCACGAACTACTTCAAGCCCGTCGCCACCGTCGACCTCTGGGCCACCGACGCCGCCATCTCCCCGGACGGCAAACAGCTCGCCGTGCGCGGCTACTTCGGCGGGATCTACTACGACTGGAACGGCGGCAGGATCAAACGCAAGGGGCGGCTGAACGTTCCGCTGCAGGGGCAGGGCGAGTCCATCACCTACACCGTCGACGGCTCGAAGCTCATGTACGGCACCGAGGGCGCCGACAGCTCCGTGCAGGCGCAGGACGTGCCGGGCGGGAGCTCCAATTCATCCTCGGGCAGCGGGAGTTCGAGTGCCTCGGGCGGGAGCGGTGGCGGTGTGGGCGGCAACCTCAAGGTCGGTGCGCTCGCCGTCGCCGTCGCGTCGGCGGTCCTCTTCGGAATCCGGCGGCTGCTGCGCCGCTGACCGATGCCGTAGTACTTGACGTGTCCATGTGGCATGGCTTCCATGGAGGTGCCGGGTTGTGGGAGCGCTCCCACTCGTTCCGGGCCCGCGCCTCCCGAGAGGAAGCAGCGACATGTTCCGCAGCCTGCGAAGAGCGCTGTGCACTGTTGCAGCGGCGCTCCTGTTACCGCTGGGGGCCGGTGCGCACACCGCGCACGCGGCCGCCGTCCCCGGCGCCGGCCACTGGCACACCAGCGGCCGTCAGATCCTCGACGCGGCAGGGCAGCCGGTCCGGATCGCCGGGATCAACTGGTTCGGCTTCGAGACCGCCAACCACGTCGTCCACGGTCTCTGGTCCCGCGACTACAAGTCCATGATCGACCAGATGAAGTCGCTGGGCTACAACACCATCCGGCTGCCCTACAGCGACGACATCTTCAAGCCCTCCACCGTCCCCAACAGCATCGACTTCAGCAGCGGCAAGAACGCCGATCTGCAGGGACTGAGCTCCCTGCAGGTCATGGACAAGCTCGTGGCGTACGCCGGTCAGGACGGCCTCAAGGTCATCCTCGACCGGCATCGGCCGGACTCGGGCGGGCAGTCGGCGCTCTGGTACACGGCGGCCGTCCCCGAGTCGACGTGGATCGCCGATCTCAAGGCGCTGGCGGCCCGTTACCAGGGCCAGGACACCGTCATCGGCATCGACCTGCACAACGAGCCCCACGATCCGGCCTGCTGGGGCTGCGGCGACCCGGCGACCGACTGGCGGCTGGCCGCCGAGCGGGCCGGCAACGCGGTGCTCTCCGTCAACCCCGACCTGCTGATCTTCGTCGAGGGCGTGCAGACGTACGGCGGTGTGTCGGGGTGGTGGGGCGGCAACCTGATGGGCGTCGCCCAGTACCCGGTGCGGCTCGACGTGGCGGGCCGGGTCGTGTACTCCGCCCACGACTACGCGACCAGCGTCGCCCAGCAGCCCTGGTTCAGCGATCCGGCGTTCCCCGCCAACATGCCGGGCGTGTGGGACAAGTACTGGGGCTACATCTTCAAGCAGAACATCGCGCCCGTGTGGGTCGGCGAGTTCGGTACGACACTGGCCTCGACCGTCGACCAGAAGTGGCTGGCGGCGCTGGTGGGTTATCTGCGGCCGACGTCGACGTACGGGGCCGACTCCTTCCACTGGACGTTCTGGTCCTGGAACCCCAACTCCGGTGACACGGGCGGGATCCTGAAGGACGACTGGACGACCGTCGACACGGTGAAGGACGGCTATCTGGCGAGCATCAAGGCGCCGCTCTTTCCCGGCACCGGCACGGGTGGCGGGGGCGGCGGCGGAGGTGGCGGGAGCACGGCCGCGTGCTCGGCCTCCTACACCGTCAGCAGCGACTGGGGCAGCGGCTTCAACGCCGAGGTGAAGGTGACCAACACCGGGACGAGCGCGATCAGTTCCTGGAAGGTGACCTGGACCTGGAGCGGGTCACAGCAGGTCACGAACATGTGGAACGCGTCGTACACCCAGAGCGGTGCGACCGTGACCGCGGTGAACGCCGCGCACAACGGTGCGATCGCGGTGGGCGGTTCGGCCGACTTCGGGTTCGGGGGCGCGCCCGGGGGCGGAGGTGTGCCGAGCGTGACGTGCACGGCGGCATGAACAAAGGGCGCCTGGTACCTGCCGGGCGCCCTTGTCGCCGTACTCGGACGGTTCAGCCGCGCACGGGAATGATCCCGTGGATCCGGCGTGGTTTGGGGGCGTCGAGCATGCTGACGCCGTTGTAGCGACGGCCGCGGAGGAAGAGCACGGGAGTGGCGACGAAGGTGACGAAGATCGAGACGACACTGACCGGGAACAGGACCGGCAGCGACTGGCCCTCGGGCAGTGTCCTGCCACCCTCGTGAATGGCGTAACCGAACGCCAGGAAGAAGACGAGCACGGACAGGGCTGCCAGGGCCAGCAGGATGGTCGCGGTCCGGCGGGTGCGGGCCTCGTCGCGGACCTCGGCCAGCAGGGAGGCGTCGCACTGGGGGCAGGTCAGTTCCACGGTCTGCTTGCCGGACGGCGGCCGACGTACCCGGTAGAGGCTGTCCCGCCAGGTGATCCGACGGGTCCGGGTGAGGAAGCCGGTCGTCCTGTCGCTGAGGATGTGGCGCACCGCGACCTGCACGGTGCCCGGTATCGGTCTGTTCATGCCACCGCCGTACCCAAGGAACAGGGCCCTGTCACTGACAGGGCCCTGCAACAAGGTGCGGAACTACGGGGTTTGACGCAGGAGTTACAGCTTCTCGATCACGTAGTCGATGCACTTCGTCAGCGCCTCGACGTCCGCCGGGTCGATCGCCGGGAACATCGCGACGCGCAGCTGGTTGCGGCCGAGCTTGCGGTACGGCTCGGTGTCGACGATGCCGTTGGCGCGCAGCACCTTGGCGACGGCCGCCGCGTCCACCTCGTCGGTGAAGTCGATCGTGCCGATGACCGCCGAGCGCTTGGCCGGGTCGGTGACGAACGGGTTGGCGTACTTGATGTCCTCGGCCCAGCCGTAGAGGGTGCGGGCGGAGGTCGCCGTGCGGCGCACCGACCAGTCCAGGCCGCCCTGGCCGTTGAGCCACTCCAGCTGCTGGTTCAGCAGGAAGAGGGTCGCGAGGGCCGGGGTGTTGTACGTCTGGTTCTTGCGGGAGTTGTCGATCGCCGTGGGGAGGCTGAAGAACTCCGGAACGTGGCGGCCGGACGCGTGGATGCGCTCGGCGCGCTCGATCGCGGCCGGGGAGAAGACGCCGATCCACAGGCCGCCGTCGGAGGCGAAGGACTTCTGCGGGGCGAAGTAGTAGACATCCGTCTCGGACACGTCCACCGGGAGGCCGCCGGCGCCGGAGGTGGCGTCGACCAGGACCAGTGCGCCCTCGTCGGCACCGGCCACGCGCTTGATCGGCATGGCGACACCGGTGGAGGTCTCGTTGTGGGTGAAGGCGTAGACGTCCACGCCCGCTTCGGCGACCGGCTCCGGGTGCGTGCCCGGCTCGGAGACGATGACGTCCGGCTCGGCCAGCCACGGGGCCAGCTTGGCGGCCTTCGCGAACTTCGAGCTGAACTCGCCGAAGTTGAGGTGCTGCGACTTGTTCTCGATCAGGCCGTGCGTCGCGATGTCCCAGAACGCGGTGGAGCCGCCGTTGCCGAGGATCACCTCGTAGCCCTCGGGGAGGGAGAACAGCTCACTGATGCCCTCGCGCACCTTGCCGACCAGGTTCTTGACCGGGGCCTGGCGGTGGGAGGTGCCGAGGAGGGAGGTACCGGTCGCGGCCAGCGCGTCCAGCGCTTCCGTCCGCACCTTGGAGGGGCCCGCGCCGAAACGTCCGTCGGCGGGCTTGATGTCAGCGGGAATCTGGATCTCAGCCACGGGGTGAGGTTAGCCGTTTCGGGAAACCTGGGTGAAACGTCGTCCGTCGGGTGAGACGGCGGTGTCGTGGCCGTAGCTGGGGGCTGCCGCCCCCAGACCCCCGCCTTTCGGCCTGAACGGCCTCGTCCTCAAGCGCCGGACGGGCTGGTTCGTGTCGGCCGTGGCTGATTTGCTGGCTCCATGGCGGATCTCGAGGCACGTTTGCGCGAGGTCGTCCGGGGCGAGGTGCGGTTTGACGTTGCCGCCCGGGCGCTGGTCACGATGGATGCGTCCAACTACCGGCGTGTCCCGCTGGGGGTGGTGGCCCCGAGAGACGCCGACGACGTGGCCGCCGTGCTGGAGGTCTGCCGGGCGCACGGTGTGCCCGTCGTGCCGCGCGGTGGCGGCACCTCCATCGCCGGGCAGGCCACCGGTACCGGTGTCGTGCTGGACTTCACCCGCCATATGAACCGGATCGTGTCGCTGGGCCCCGAGACCCGTACCGCCGTCGTCCAGCCGGGGCTCGTTCTGGACCGGCTGCAGGAGGCCGCCGCGCCGTACGGGCTCCGTTTCGGGCCCGATCCGTCGACGCACAGTCGTTGCACGCTCGGCGGGATGATCGGGAACAACTCGTGCGGTTCGCACTCGGTGGCGTGGGGGACCACCGCGGACAGTGTGCGGGAGCTGGGCGTGGTCACCGGGCGCGGGGAGCGGTTGCGGCTCGGGCAGGGGTGGGCCGGGGCGCCGGACGGGCTGCGGGGACTGGTCGAGGGGGAGTTGGCGCGGCTGCGGACCGGCTTTCCGGAGCTGCCCCGGCGGATCTCCGGGTATGCGGTGGACGCGCTGCTGCCGGAGAAGGGGGCCGATGTCGCCCGTTCCTTCTGCGGAAGCGAGGGCACGCTGGGGGTGCTGACCGAGGCCGTCGTACGGCTTGTCGAGGCGCCACGCGCGCGTGCGCTGGCCGTGCTGGCGTACGCCGACGAGAGCGCCGCCGCCGAGGCCGCGGCCGGACTGCTGCCGTACGGGCCGCTGACCGTGGAGGGCATGGCGGCCGATCTGGTGCCGTCCACGGCGGGGCTGCCGCGGGGCGGGGCCTGGCTGTTCGTGGAGACCGGCGGGGAGACGGAGGCGGAGGCACGCGCGCGTGCGGAGGCGGTCGTGCGGGCCGCCGACGTCGTCGACTCGCTCATCGTCACCGATCCGGGCGGGCAGCGGACGCTGTGGCGGATCCGCGAGGACGCCAGTGGTACGGCGACCCGGATGCCGGACGGGAGCGAGGCCTGGCCCGGGTGGGAGGACTGCGCGGTCCCGCCCGCGCGGCTCGGTGCCTACCTCAGGGACTTCAGGCGGCTGCTGACCTCCCACGGTCTGCGCGGCACCCCGTACGGGCACTTCGGGGACGGCTGCATCCATGTCCGTATCGACTTCGACCTGCTGAGCGAGGCGGGAGTCGGCCGGTTCCGGCGCTTCTCGGAGGAACTCGCCGACGTGGTCGTGGCGCACGGCGGATCGCTGTCCGGGGAGCACGGGGACGGGCAGGCGCGGGCGGAACTGCTGCCGAAGATGTACGGCGAGGAGATGGTCGCCCTCTTCGGGCGGGTGAAGGGCGTCTGGGACCCGGACGACCTCCTCAACCCCGGCATGCTGGTCCGCCCGGCCCCGCTCGACTCCGACCTCCGCTTCTCCGTGCTGCCGCGCGAGCCCGTCGACGTGGCCTTCGGGTACCCGGCGGACGGTGGCGACTTCTCCGCGGCCGTACGGCGGTGCGTGGGCGTCGCCAAGTGCCGTACGACCTCCGCGTCCGGCCAGTCCGTCATGTGCCCGTCCTTCCGGGCGACCGGCGAGGAGGAGCACTCCACGCGCGGGCGTGCCCGGCTGCTGCACGAGATGCTGGCCGGCGAGGTCGTCACCGACGGCTGGCGGTCGGCGGAGGTGCGGGACGCGCTCGACCTGTGCCTGTCCTGCAAGGGCTGCCGGTCCGACTGCCCGGTCGAGGTCGACATGGCCACGTACAAGGCGGAGTTCCTGCACCACCACTACGCGGGGCGGCGCCGCCCGGCAGCGCACTACAGCATGGGATGGCTGCCGGTGTGGCTGCGGCTGGTGGACCGCACCCGCACCGCCCGGCTGGTCAACTTCCTCGCCTCCATGGGGCCGTTGGCGGCGCTGGCCAAGCGGCTGGGCGGGATCGCGCCCGAGCGGCGGATCCCGCGGGTGGCGACCGAGACGTTCACCCGGTGGTTCGGGCGCCGGGCCAGGGCGCGGGAGCGGCGGATGATCCGCGAGCCGGGACCGGAGTACGAGGAGTCCTTCGGCCGGCCTGTCCTGCTGTGGCCGGACACCTTCACGGAGCACCTCTCGCCGGAGGTGGGAAAGGCGGCCGTGCGGGTCCTGGAGGCGGCCGGACTGACGCCGGTCCCGCTGCCCAAGCTGCCCCGGCACCGCCCCGTCTGCTGCGGGCTGACGTACCTCTCGACCGGTCAACTCGACCGTGCCCGCGAGGTGTTGCGCCACACCCTCGACCAGCTCGACGTCCTGGTCTCCCCCGAGGCGGCCGAGACCTTCGCGCCCCTCGTCGTCCTGGAGCCGAGCTGTGCCGCGGCCCTGCGCACGGACCTGCCGGAGCTGCTCCACGACGATCCGCGCGCCGCCCGCCTCGCCGCCTCGGTCCTGACCTTCGCGGAGGCACTGGAGCGGTACGCCCCCGACTGGGTGCCGCCCGCCCTCGACCGTCCGGTCACCGGGCAGACCCACTGCCACCAGCACGCGGTCCTCGGCGACACGGCGGACCGGTGGCTGCGTGCGGCGGCCGGGCTGACGGGCGAGTTGACCGGCGGCTGCTGCGGCCTCGCGGGCAACTTCGGCTTCGAGAAGGGCCACTTCGAGGTGTCGCAGGCATGCGCGGAGGACCAGCTGCTGCCGGCGGTGCGGCAGGCCTCCGAGGGCGCGGTGGTCCTGGCGGACGGCTTCTCGTGCCGGACGCAGCTGGAACAGCTGGCGGGGGCGCGGGGGCGGCACCTGGCGGAGGTACTGGCGCAGGGGCTGGAGGAGCGACTTCTCAAAGGGTCTTCCCAGGATTCATAAGCCGGCTCGCAGGTTCAGGGCCGCCTGTGTCCACCATTCAGGACAGCTGCAAAACAGGTTCACACGCCTGACCGAGTGCACTACCCTGGACCTGGCAGTGCATCAAGATGAACACGTCGTGAACCCCGAGCCGAGCACCTGGACCGCCCGTGACCAGCCCCAGCACCACCACCTCGCCCTCAGCGGTGGACCCCGCCGCGGCCCCGCACCGCCGAGGCTCCCTCGGGCCGGTCGGCCTGGTCCTGTCCGGCGGTGTCTCGGTGCAGTTCGGTGCCGCGCTGGCGGTGAACCTGATGCCGCGGGCGGGCGCGCTCGGCGTGGTCACCCTCCGCCTCCTCGCCGCGGCCGTGGTGCTGCTGCTGGTCTGCCGGCCCCGGCTGCGCGGCCACTCGCGCACCGACTGGGGCACGGTGATCGTCTTCGGAATCACCCTGGGCGCGATGAACGGCCTCTTCTACCAGGCCGTCGACCGCATCCCGCTCGGCCCGGCGGTCACCCTGGAGGTCCTCGGCCCGCTCGCCCTGTCGGTCCTGGCCTCGCGCCGCGCGGTCAACCTCGTCTGGGCCGGACTCGCCCTCACCGGCGTCTTCCTGCTCGGCGGCGGAGGCTTCGACGGCCTCGACCCGGTGGGCGTCGCCTTCGCGCTGGGCGCGGGCGCGCTGTGGGCGGCGTACATCGTGTTCAGTGCGCGTACGGGCCGACGGTTCCCGCAGGCGGACGGGCTGGCGCTGGCCATGGCGGTCGGGGCGCTGCTCATGCTGCCGCTGGGGATCGCCGAATCCGGCGCGAAGCTCACCGATCCGACGACGATCGCGCTGGGCTCGGCGGTGGCCATCATGTCCTCGGTGCTCCCGTACACCCTGGAACTCCTGGCCCTGCGTCGCCTCCCCGCATCCACCTTCGCGATCATGATGAGCCTGGAACCGGCCCTCGCCGCGACCGCCGGCTTCCTCATCCTGGGCCAGTCACTCTCCGCCTGGCAGGCCGCCGCGATCGCCCTGGTCATCGGGGCGAGCATGGGGGCGGTGCGGACGCAGGTGGGGCGGGGGAAGGCGCCGGTGCCGGAGGCGTGACGGCCGGTGCCGGTTGCGCTCAGTCTGCGGGCTTCTCCCAGACCGACACATGCTGCCGGCTGTCGCTGGTGAAGGGTTCGCGGGTCCAGCCGTCCCACCGGTCGCGCAGCCGCATCCCGGCCAGCCGGGCCATGAGGTCGAGCTCCGAGGGCCAGACGTAGCGGAAGGGGACGGCGAGATACGAACCGTGGCCCTCGCCGTCGATCCGCACGTGGTGCGAGCTCATCGACTGGGTGGCGACGTCGTACAGATCGAAGCCGAGCCGTCCGTCCTCCACCCGGAACGGCACGGCGTTCTGCCCGGGCGGCAGCCGGCGCAGATCGGGGACGCCCACCTCGATCACGAAGTGGCCGCCGGGTTCCAGATGCTCGGCGACATTGCGGAAGCAGTCGACCTGGGCGTCCTGCGAGGTCAGGTTGTTGATCGTGTTGAAGACGAGGTACGCCAGCGAGAACCGGCCCTCGGCCTTGGCCGTCGCGAAGTCCCCGATCGTCACACCGATCGAGTCACCCCCGGGCTTGGCCCGCATCCGCTCGACCATCGCCCGGGACATGTCGATGCCGTGCACGTCCACACCGCGCCGCGCGAGCGGCAGAGCGATACGTCCCGTCCCGATGCCGAGTTCGAGAGCGCGCCCGTTCCCGCTCCCGGCAAGCTCCGCCAGCAGGTCGACCGCCGGATCCAGTGTGTCCGCCGCGAACATCTCCGCCGTCGACTCGTCGTATCCCGCCGCGACGGATTCCCCGAAGTAACCGTCCTCATCGATCACCCGGGGACCGTACTGCGGGGGTGGTGGGCGGCGCGCCTCAATTTCAGCGGTTCGTGTTCAGCAGGGCGCGTTCAGCAGTTCGCGCTGTAACGGACGCAACCGGATGGCGGGGAGTGGTCGTGGTTCCACTCCTGCCGCGCGGCCGTCAGCGCTCCACCGGCCAGGAGGGCCACCAGCAGGTGCGTGACCACGGTCCAGCGGGCACGGAAGACTCCCGCGGCGACCGCCAGGACGAGTACGGCGATCAGCAGTTCCCGTAACCGTTCCATGTGCGCGAGGCCGGCCGCGTCGATCTCTGCCCGGTCGCCCTGCGCCGCCCATACCGCCAGGCCGTAGCCGTATGTCCAGTCCAGCACGAGCCACCCGGTCTCCAGCAGGAACAGGGGGATCGCGAGGGCGAGATCCACGCCCAGCCGCGTTCTGCGCGACCAGGGCCACCGGCGGCCCGGGCGTACGAGGGTGTCGGTCATGGGTGCAGCGTGCCGCGCCGGGCGGTGGCGCGCATGAGCACCCGTACTCAGCCGCGAGGATTCTCGACGGCACCCCGGAGGAAGGCGGAGAAGGCGGCCGGGCTGAGCGTGAGGACCCCTGCCGGGGGGTTCTTGGAGTCGCGGACGGCTATGAGGGCTGTGTGGGGGGCGAGGTCGGCGACCTCCACGCAGTCACCTCCGGTGTCGCCGCTGTACGACGACTTACGCCACCGTGCTCCGGTCAGGTCCTGATGGTTCTGCATACCGTTCCTCCCGTACACCGGCGATCAGCGCTGCCGAGTCCTCGACCGAGAGGGCCGCGGCCTGAAGATGATCGTAACGGGCCGAACCTTCCTTGAAAGCTTCCGTGTTGGCCGTCATGTGCCCCTGGATGAAGTCCTCCGTGTAGACGATGTCCGGGTCGTTCGCGAAGCGCAGGAGGTTGAACGAGCCCAGCAACCCCGTGTGCGCGCCCGCCTCGAACGGCAGCACCTGGATGTGCAGCCACTTGCGTTTCTGCATGGTCAGCAGATGCGTCAGTTGCTCCTGCATGACCTCCCGGCCACCGACCTCCTGATGCAGCACCGCCTCGCTCAACACCACCCACATCACGGGCGGTTCGTCCCGGTCCAGGATGCGCTGCCGATCCAGCCTCGCCGCCACCTTGGCATCGAGGTCGCCGTCCTCGCGGGCCCCGAGGAGCGCCCGCGCGTACGCCGAGGTCTGCAGCAGCCCGTACACCACCTGAGCCTGGAACGCGGAGATGTACGCCGCCTTCGCCTCCATCTCCGCATACGGCTGAAACCAACTCGGCAACTGGTTGCGCAGAACCAGCCCCACCAACCGCGAAAACGTCCCGTCCGTCCCCAGCGCCGCATCCAACCGCTCGGAGAACTCCCGCGTCGGCACCCTCAGCGTCGTCTCGACCTGGCCGATCAGCGACCCCGTGCAGAACACGATCGAACCGAGCGCCTGTTGGGTCAGCCCCGCTGTCTCCCGGGCACGCCGTAGCTCGAAGCCGTAGTAGTTCAGCGGCGACGCGCTGGGATCAAGTTCGCGGATGTGCACTGCGACCATCTCCCTTCACCGAGAGTAGCCAAACGAACGCGTACGGATCCCCGCCTGTGGAAAACAAATTAATGCAAGCACGCTTGCTTGTTTCTGGTGGCGCTGCCATGCTCGCCCCATGGCTGACCCGACGCCCGTGATCGACGATCTCTGCGCGGAGAGCGAGGAACTCGACCTGCTCGTGGCCGAGTTGAGTCCGGAGCAGTGGGCGCTCGCGACCCCGGCGCCAGGCTGGACCGTCGCCCACCAGATCGCGCATCTCGCCTGGACCGACCACTCCTCCGTGCTGGCCGTGACCGACCAGGAGGCCTTCGCCCGCGAGGTCGAGAAGGCGCTGGCCGAGCCCGGGGACTTCGTGGACAACGGCGCGGAGGAGGGGGCGGGGAAGCCGCCGCATCAGTTGCTCGCGGACTGGCGGGCCGGGCGCAGGGCGCTGGCCGACGCGCTGCGGGCCGCACCCGACGGAGCCCGCTTCCCCTGGTACGGCCCGCCCATGTCCACCGCCTCCATGGCCACCGCCCGCCTCATGGAGACCTGGGCGCACGCCGGGGACGTGGCGGACGCGCTGGGCGTGGCACGCACCCCCACCGACCGGCTCCGGCACATCGTCCGCCTCGGCGTCCGCACCCGCGACTTCGCCTTCGGCGTGCACGGACTGACTCCGCCGTTCGAGGAGTTCCGTGTCGAACTGACGGCGCCTTCCGGCGAGTTGTGGTTCTACGGCCCCGAGGACGCCACGGACCGCGTCACCGGCCCCGCCCTCGACTTCTGCCTCCTGGTCACCCAGCGGGCCCACCGCACCGACCTCGCCCTGCACGCAGAGGGCTCCGACGCCGACCGCTGGCTGGACATCGCCCAGGCATTCGCCGGCCCACCGGGTGACGGACGCCCGCCGAAGGGCGGCGCCGCATGACGGCCCTCCGCATCGGCAACGCCTCCGGCTTCTACGGCGACCGTTTCGACGCCATGCGCGAGATGCTCACCGGCGGTGAGCTGGACGTGCTGACCGGCGACTATCTCGCCGAACTGACCATGCTGATCCTGGGCCGCGACCGCCTGAAGGACCCCGCGGCCGGATACGCCCGCACCTTCCTGCGCCAGCTGGAGGAGTGCCTCGGCCTCGCTCACGAGCGCGGAGTGCGGATCGTCGCCAATGCCGGTGGTCTCAATCCCGCCGGACTCGCCGACGCCGTACGGCAGTTGGCCGACCGGCTCGGCAGTCCCGTCCGCGTCGCGCATGTCGAAGGCGATGACCTCAAGGACCGCTACCCGGACAGCCTCGCCGCCCACGCCTACCTCGGGGGCTTCGGCATCGCGGCCTGCCTCCGGGAGGGCGCGGACGTGGTCGTCACCGGGCGCGTGACGGACGCGGCGCTGGTCACCGGGCCCGCCGCCGCGCACTTCGGGTGGGGGCCCGGGGCGTACGACCGGCTCGCGGGAGCCGTCGTCGCCGGGCATGTACTGGAGTGCGGGACGCAGGCCACCGGGGGCAACTACGCCTTCTTCACCGAACGCGCGGGTGACCTCCGGCGCCCCGGCTTCCCCCTCGCCGAGATCAACGAGGACGGCAGCTGCGTCATCACCAAGCACCCCGGCACCGGCGGTTTCGTCGACGTCGGCACGGTCACCGCGCAACTGCTGTACGAGACGGCCGGCGCCCGGTACGCGGGGCCGGACGTGACGGCCCGCCTGGACACGATCCGCCTCACCCAGGACGGCCCCGACCGCGTCCGGGTCGAGGGCGTGGGCGGCGAGGCCCCGCCGCCCACCCTCAAGGTCGGCCTCAACCGCCTCGGCGGCTTCCGCAACGAGGTCGCCTTCGTCCTCACCGGCCTCGACATCGAGGCCAAGGCCGCGCTGGTGCGGGGGCAGATGGAGACCGCCTTCGCGGAGGCCAAGTCCACACCGGCAGAGGTCAGTTGGGACCTCGTACGCACCGATGCCCCCGACGCCCCGACCGAGGAGACGGCGAGCGCGCTGCTCCGGCTCGTCGTACGGGACCCGGACGAGCGGCTCGTCGGGCGGGCGCTGAGCGGAGCCGCCGTAGAACTGGCACTGGCCAGCTACCCCGGCTTCCATGTGCTGGCGCCACCTGGGAAGGGCGCGCCTTATGGGGTCTTCGAGGATGTGTACGTGCCCCATGGTGACGTCGACCATGTCGCGGTCCTCCACGACGGGCGCCGGGTTCCGGTGGCCCCGGCACACGACATCCTCGTACTCGAAGACCTCCCGAGCCCCGAGTTGCCCGAACCGCTCCCGGGCGGGCCCGCACGGCGCGCCCCGCTCGGCCTCGTCGCCGGTGCCCGCAGCGGGGACAAGGGCGGGAACGCCAACGTGGGCGTGTGGGTGCGGACGGACGAGGCGTGGCGGTGGCTCGTCCACGAGCTGACGGCGGACCGTTTCCGCGAGCTGCTCCCGGAGAGCCGCGACCTGCCCGTCACCCGGCACGTCCTGCCGAACCTGCGCGCCCTCAACTTCGTCGTCGAGGGCATCCTCGGCGCGGGCGTCGCCTCCCAGCACCGTTTCGACCCGCAGGCCAAGGCCCTCGGCGAATGGCTGCGCTCCCGCCACCTGGACATCCCGGAGGCCCTCCTTTGACTGCTTCCCCCGAAAATTCCAGGGAAATTCCTGGCTCAGGCCGCCTCTTGGAGCGGCGCCCCAAGAGGTCTTACGCCCTCGACACCAGCCGGGGCCAGACCAGCCCGGACCAGCATCACGCGGGCGGAGTTCTTGTCCCTGGGGGAGACGGCTCCGCACGCGGTGCAGGTGTAGGTACGTTCGGACAACGGCAGTGCGTGCTTGGTTCTCGCTCCGCACGATGCGCAGTCCCTGGTGGTGTGCGAGGGGTGCACCAGGCGGACGTCCCGCCCGTGCTTGCGGCCCATCTCCAGCAGCGCCTGCTTGGTGGCGCCGATGGCAGCGTCTGCAGCCTTGCGTGCCATCGATGTCTTGGAGAGGAACCTGGGCTTGAAGTCCTCCACAGCGATGACGTCATGGTCCCGCACGGCCCGCTTCGCCCACTTGCGGGCGGCGTCCTGTCGCTGGCGGGCGATCTTCTGGCAGGTCTTCGCCCGCCACTTCTTCGCTTCCTTGTAGCCCCTCGACGACGCCTGCCCCTTGGCGGGTTTGCGGCGGGCCATCATCCGGTCATAGCGCGACAGCTTCGCTTTGGTCTTTCGGCCGTATTCGGGGTGGGGGAGGTCGTGGGCGTCGCTGGTGGTCGTCGCGATCTCCCTTACGCCCCAGTCCACACCAAGCGCCTGACCGGTCTTTGGCATCGGTTCGACCGGGGCGGTGACGACGAACGAGGCGTACCAACCACCCACGCCGTCCCGGTATACCCGCACCGACGACGGGTCGCAGGGCAGCTTCCGCGACCACACCACGGTCAGGACGATCCCGCCTGCCAGATGCAACCGCCCGCCCTTGAGCCGAAACCCTCGCCGCGTGTAGTTGAGACTCGGATCAGCCTCGCCCTTCTTCTTGTAGCCGGGCATGCCCGCCCGCAGCCTCAAGGGCAGCCGGTCCTTGAGGTCCTTCAGTGCTTTCGCACGGGACTTGCCGAAATCGCGAATCAGTTGCTGCTGCGGAACCGAAGCCCCCTGGGCCAGCCACGGTGTGAGCGCGCGGGCCTCAGTCAGCATCCGATCCAGCCTGGCCGGACCGCACTCCTCGCCCTCCGCATGTGCCTTCTTGGAGCGGGCCACGCACTCGTTCCACAGCCACCGACACCGACCCCGCTCGACGATCAGCGCTGCACGGGCAGTGGCCGACAGCCGCAACCGGTACGTGTGTACCGAATTTGCCTCGCCCCAACCACTTGTTCCGCCACTGCTCCGTCACCTCCACCCTGACATTCGGCCCCGCCCAGCTGGATCACTCGGCCTTCTTGATTGGACCGTACGTGCGACCACCGCACATCCGTACCGCGATTCCACAGTTGTCACCCGAACAGGCGAACCACTGCAGGCGGGTTCGCCCTGCCGGGTCCCGTGGAGGCAGCCGATGACGACTCTTTCCTCCAGCTTGGACGTCACAAGCGGCGACTACCGCGCCCACCGCGAGGCCATGCTCAACAAGCTCGCCGACCTCGACGCAGAGCACGCCAAGGCCCTCGCGGGCGGCGGCGAGAAGTACGTCGAACGGCACCGGAAGCGCGGCAAACTGCTCGCCCGCGAGCGCATCGAACTGCTCCTCGACCCGGACACGCCCTTCCTGGAACTGTCACCGCTCGCCGCCTGGGGCAGCGAGTACGCGGTGGGCGCCTCGCTCGTCACCGGCATCGGCGTGGTGGCGGGCGTGGAGTGCCTGATCACCGCCAATGACCCGACCGTGCGCGGCGGCGCCAGCAACCCCTGGTCGCTGAAGAAGGCTCTGCGCGCCAACGACATCGCACTCGCCAACCGCCTCCCCTGCATCAGCCTGGTGGAGTCGGGCGGCGCCGATCTGCCCTCCCAGAAGGAGATCTTCATCCCCGGTGGTGCCATCTTCCGGGACCTGACGAGGCTGTCGGCGGCCGGGATCCCCACCGTCGCCGTCGTCTTCGGGAACTCGACCGCCGGAGGCGCGTACATCCCCGGCATGTCCGACCACGTGATCATGGTCAAGGAACGCGCCAAGGTCTTCCTCGGCGGTCCGCCCCTGGTCAAGATGGCGACCGGCGAGGAGAGCGACGACGAGTCGCTGGGCGGCGCCGAGATGCACGCGCGCGTGTCGGGTCTCGCCGACTACTTCGCCGTCGACGAGCCGGACGCGCTGCGCCAGGCCCGCCGGGTGGTCGCCCGCCTCAACCACCGCAAGGCGTACGACGATCCCGGACCGGCCGAACCCCCCAAGTACCCGGCCGAGGAACTCCTGGGCATCGTCCCGGGGGACCTGAAGATCCCCTTCGACCCGCGCGAGGTCATCGCCCGGATCGTCGACGCCTCCGACTTCGACGAGTTCAAACCGCTGTACGGGACGAGCCTGACGACGGGCTGGGCCACGCTCCACGGCTATCCCGTGGGGGTGCTGGCGAACGCCCAAGGGGTGCTCTTCAGCGAGGAGTCCCAGAAGGCCGCCCAGTTCATCCAGCTGGCCAACCAGCGCGACATCCCGCTCCTCTTCCTCCACAACACCACCGGCTACATGGTCGGCAAGGAGTACGAGCAGGGCGGCATCATCAAGCACGGCGCGATGATGATCAACGCGGTCTCCAACTCGAAGGTGCCCCATCTGTCGGTCCTGATGGGCGCCTCCTACGGTGCCGGTCACTACGGCATGTGCGGCCGTGCCTACGACCCCCGCTTCCTCTTCGCCTGGCCCAGCGCCAAGTCCGCCGTCATGGGCCCGCAGCAGCTCGCCGGCGTCCTGTCCATCGTCGCCCGGCAGTCGGCGGCCACGAAGGGGCAGCCGTACGACGAGGACGGCGACACCGCCCTGCGTGCCATGGTGGAGCAGCAGATCGAGTCCGAGTCGCTCCCGATGTTCCTGTCCGGGCGGCTCTACGACGACGGCGTCATCGACCCCCGCGACACCCGCACGGTCCTGGGCCTGTGCCTGTCGGCCATCCACACCGCGCCGTACGAGGGTGCGCGCGGCGGCTTCGGCGTATTCCGGATGTGAGGCTCATGATCAGTTCTGTCCTGGTGGCGAACCGCGGCGAGATCGCCTGCCGTATCTTCCGCACCTGCCGTGAGTTGGGAATCCGGACGGTCGCGGTGCACTCCGACGCCGACGAAAACGCGCTCCACGCGCGCGTGGCCGACACAGCGGTACGGCTGCCCGGCGCGGCGCCCGCGGAGACGTACCTGCGCGGCGACCTGATCGTGAAGGCCGCCGTCGCCTCCGGCGCGGACGCCGTCCACCCCGGCTACGGCTTCCTCTCCGAGAACGCCGACTTCGCACGCGCCGTCATCGACGCCGGCCTGACCTGGATCGGACCGCCCCCCGAGGCGATCGAGGCGATGGCCTCCAAGACACGCGCCAAGGACCTCATGGGCATCGCGTCCCTGGAACAAGGGCGGATCACCGAGGCCGACCTGCCCGTCCTGGTGAAGGCGGCCGCGGGCGGCGGAGGACGCGGCATGCGCATCGTGCGCCGCCTGGAGGACCTCGACGCCGCCCTGGAGGGCGCACGGGCCGAGGCCGCGAGCGCCTTCGGCGACGGCGAGGTCTTCGTCGAGCCGTACCTGGAGCACGGCCGCCACGTCGAGGTCCAGGTCCTCGCGGACACCCACGGCACGATCTGGACCCTCGGCACCCGCGACTGCTCCCTCCAGCGCCGCCACCAGAAGGTCATCGAGGAGGCCCCGGCACCCGGCCTCTCGGACAGCCTCACGGAGGACCTGTACGCGCTGTCGACACAGGCCGTGTGCGCCGTCGCCTACGAGGGTGCCGGCACCGTCGAGTTCCTGGTCGCCGACGGCCGCGCCCACTTCCTGGAGATGAACACCCGCCTCCAGGTCGAACACCCCGTCACGGAGGCGGTCTTCGGCATCGACCTGGTGGCCCTGCAGATCCGCGTCGCCGAAGGCCACCGCCTGGAAGACAACCCTCCACGCGCGCGTGGCCACGCGATCGAGGCCCGCCTCTACGCCGAGGACCCGGCAAACGACTGGACCCCGCAGACCGGCACCCTGCACCGCCTGACCGCCCCCGAAGGCATCCGCCTGGACACCGGCTACGGCGACGGAGACGACATCGGCGTCCACTACGACCCCATGCTCGCCAAGGCCGTCGCCCACGCCCCCACCCGCGCGGAGGCCGTCCGCAGACTGGCGGGCGCCCTGGAGCGCACCACGATCCACGGCCCCACCACCAACCGTGACCTCCTCGTCCGCTCCCTGCGCCACCAGCAGTTCACCTCGGCCGCCATGGACACGGCCTTCTACGACCACCACCTCCCCGAACTGACCACCCCGCCCCCCGACCCGTACGCCCCCCTGGCCGCCGCCCTCGCCGACGCCCAGTCCCACCCCTCCCGCTTCGGCGGCTTCCGCAACCTCCCCTCCCAACCCCAGACCAGGCGCTACGCGACAGCAGGCGAGGAACACGAGGTCCACTACCGCCACACACGGGCGGGCCTGGAGGCGGACGGGGTACGGGTCGTACACGCGGACGCGCGTCTTGTCGTACTCGAAGTGGACGGCGTACAGCAGAAGTTCGAGGTGGCACGGTACGGCGACGACGTGTACGTGAACGCCACCCACCTGACCGCCCTCCCCCGCTTCCCCGACCCGACGGCCCAACACGCCCCGGGCTCCCTGCTGGCCCCCATGCCGGGCACGGTCGTGAAGATCGCCGAGGGCCTGACCACAGGAGCGCCCGTACGGGCCGGAGAGCCCCTTCTGTGGCTGGAGGCGATGAAGATGCAACACAAGATCACAGCCCCGGTCACAGGCATCCTGACGGCTTTGCACGTAGTACCTGGCCGGCAAGTGACGGTCGGCTCATTGCTGGCAGTGGTGGAGGAGCCGTAAGAGGGCGCGGGGCCGTATCGATATGCGGCTACCGCCGCTTGAGCGTGACCAGCCACATACAACCCGCACCCCGAAGGAGTCGAGATGGCCCACATCGAATCCGAAGAACAAAAAGCCCTCCGCTCAGCAGTCGCTGCCCTGGGCAAACGCCACGGTCGCGACTTCGACCGCGAGGCACTCTGGTCCGAAGCGGCCAAGCTCGGCTACCTAGGCGTAAACCTGCCGGAGGCATACGGCGGCGGAGGCGGTGGCATAGCCGAACTCTCCATCGTCCTGGAGGAACTGGGAGCCGCAGGCTGTCCCCTGCTCATGATGGTCGTATCCCCGGCGATCTGCGGCACAGTGATCGCCCGCTTCGGAACCGACGCCCAGAAACAGGAATGGCTCCCCGCCCTGGCGGACGGCACCCGAACCATGGCCTTCGGCATCACCGAACCCGACGCCGGCTCGAACAGCCACCGCATCACCACCACGGCCCGCCGCGACGGACTCGACTGGCTCCTCACCGGCCGCAAGGTCTTCATCTCAGGCGTCGACATCGCCGACGCCACCCTCATAGTCGGCCGAACCGAAGACGCCCGCACCGGAAACCTCAAGCCCTGCCTCTTCATCGTCCCGCGGGACGCCCCAGGCTTCACCCGCCAACAGATCGACATGGAACTCCACGCCGCGGAGAAGCAGTTCGAGCTGACCCTCGATGACGTACGCCTCCCCGCCGACGCCCTCGTGGGCGACGAGGACGCAGGCCTCCTCCAGCTCTTCGCCGGCCTCAACCCCGAACGCATCATGACCGCCGCCTTCGCCATCGGCATGGGCCGCTACGCACTCGCACAGGCGATCACCTACGCCCGCGACCGCACCGTCTGGAAGACCCCCATCGGCGCCCACCAGGCCATCGCCCACCCCCTCGCCCAGGCGCACATCGACCTCGAACTCGCCCGCCTGATGATGCAGAAAGCGGCACACCTGTACGACGCCGGAGACGACGTCGGCGCAGGTGAGGCCGCCAACATGGCGAAATACGCGGCCGGAGAAGCCTGCGTCAAAGCCGTCGACCAGGCCGTCCACACCCTCGGCGGAAACGGCCTCACCCGCGAATTCGGACTCGCCTCGTTGATAACTGCCGCGCGCGTGGCTCGTATTGCTCCGGTGAGCCGGGAGATGATTCTCAACTACGTCTCCCACCAGACTCTGGGCCTTCCCAAGTCGTACTAGACCGTCGTGGCCGCCTTGGAGGAACCGTGTTCCGCAGCGAGTACGCAGACGTCCCGCCCGTAGAACTCCCCATCCACGAAGCAGTTCTGGGCCGGGCCGCCGAGTACGGTGACGCGCCCGCCCTCATCGACGGAACCGACGGCACCACCCTCACGTACGACCAACTGGACCGCTTCCACCGGCGCCTCGCGGCCGCCCTCGCCGAGGCCGGCGTACGCAAGGGCGACGTCCTCGCCCTGCACAGCCCCAACACCGTCGCCTTCCCGACCGCCTTCTACGCGGCCACGCGCGCGGGAGCCTCCGTCACCACCGTGCACCCCCTGGCCACCGCCGAGGAGTTCGCCAAACAGCTGAAGGACTCGGCGGCCCGCTGGATCGTCACTGTGTCACCCCTGCTGGAAACGGCACGCAGAGCCGCCGAAATCGCCGGCGGCGTCGAGGAGATCTTCGTCTGCGACAGCGCACCCGGACACCGCTCGCTGATCGACATGCTGGCCTGCGCCGCGCCCGAGCCGGAGGTCGACATCGACCCCGCACAAGACGTCGCCGCACTGCCGTACTCCTCGGGCACCACCGGCACCCCCAAGGGCGTCATGCTCACGCACCGCCAGATCGCCACCAACCTCGCCCAACTCGAACCCGTCATGCCCACCGGCCCCGGCGAACGCATCCTCGCCGTCCTGCCCTTCTTCCACATCTACGGCCTGACGGCCCTCATGAACGCACCCCTCAGGCAGGGCGCCACGGTCGTCGTCCTCCCCCGCTTCGAACTCGAAACCTTCCTCGCAGCCATCCAGAACCACCGCATCACCAGCCTGTTCGTCGCCCCGCCCATCGTCCTGGCCCTCGCCAAACACCCCCTGGTCGCCCAGTACGACCTCTCGTCCCTGAAGCACGTCATCAGCGCCGCCGCCCCCCTGGACGCCCAACTCGCCGCCGCCTGCTCCCAGCGGCTCGGCCTGCCACCCGTCGGCCAGGCCTACGGCATGACGGAGCTCTCACCAGGCACCCACGTCGTCCCCCTCGACGCCATGCACGACGCACCCCCCGGCACCGTCGGCAAACTCATCGCAGGCACCGAGATGCGCATCGTCTCCCTCGACGACCCCGACAAGGACCTCGGCGCCGGCGAGTCCGGCGAGATCCTCATCCGCGGCCCCCAGATCATGAAGGGCTACCTCGGCCGCCCCGACGCCACCGCCGCAATGATCGACCCGGACGGCTGGCTGCACACCGGAGACGTCGGCCACGTCGACAACGGCGGCTGGCTGTTCGTCGTCGACCGCGTCAAGGAACTCATCAAATACAAGGGCTTCCAGGTGGCCCCCGCCGAACTCGAAGCCCTCCTCCTCACCCACCCGGGCATCACCGACGCCGCCGTCATCGGCGCCTACAACGACGACAACAACGAAGTCCCGCACGCCTTCGTCGTCCGCCGGCCCACCGCCACCGACCTCTCCGAAGGACAGGTCATGATGTACGTCGCCGAACGCGTCGCCCCCTACAAACGCGTCCGCCAGGTCACCTTCGTCGACAGCATCCCGAGGGCCGCCTCCGGCAAGATCCTCCGCCGCGAACTACGGGAACTGCAGGAGCGCACATGACGTTGATCGGACGTACCCGCGCGCGTGGCATCGAGACCCTCAGCCTCGACTCCCCGGCCAACCGCAACGCACTCTCCGCAGCACTCGTCGGCGAACTGGCCGACGCACTGACCGACTGCGCCAAGGACACCGACGTACGCGCGATCGTCCTCACCCACACCGGCAACACGTTCTGCGCGGGCGCCGACCTCCGCGACCCGCCGGCCCCCGACGCACTCGTCCGGCTGCTGAGGCAGATCGTCGAACTGCGCAAACCGGTCCTGGCCCGCGTGACAGGCCACGTACGCGCAGGCGGCCTCGGCCTGCTGGCCGCCTGCGACATCGCCGCCGCCTCGACACAGTCCACCTTCGCCTTCACCGAGGTACGCATCGGAGTGGCCCCCGCGGTCATCTCCCTGCCGCTGCTGCCGCGCACCGACCCCCGAGCCCTCGCCCGCTACTACCTCACCGGCGAACCCTTCGAGGCACCCGAGGCAGCCCGCATCGGCCTGCTGACCGCCACCGGCGACGACGTGGACGCCGTACTGGAACCCATCCTGGACGGACTGCGCCGAGCCGCCCCCCAGGGCCTGGCCGAGACGAAAGCGCTGCTCACAGCTAAGGTGCTCGAAACATTCGACCGGGACGCGGCCGACCTCACCGCACTCTCGGCCCGGCTGTTCGCCTCCCCGCAGGCCCGCGAGGGGATGACGGCCTTCCTGGAACGACGGGATCCCACATGGGTGCTGTGACCACCGACAACAGCGTCGACCGCGCCGACCGCGTACCCAAACAGGACCGCAGCCGAGCCACCCGGCAACGCCTCCTGGAAGCCGCCGTGGCCTGCCTCGCCGAACACGGCTGGGCAGGCTCCACGGTCTCCGTCGTAGCCGAACGCGCCGGCGTCTCCCGCGGCGCCGCCCAACACCACTTCCCCACCCGCGAAGACCTCTTCACCGCAGCAGTCGAATACGTGGCCGAGGAACGCTCCACGGCCCTCCGCGCCCTGTTCCCACAGGGAGCGGCAGGCGACCGCCGGGCGGTCGTGTCGGCCCTCGTCGACCTCTACACCGGTCCGCTCTTCCGGGCGGCACTGCACTTGTGGGTCGCCGCCTCCAACGAGGAACCGCTCCGTCCACGCGTCACCGAACTCGAAGCCCGCGTCGGCCGCGAAACCCACCGCATCGCCGTCGACCTCCTGGACGCCGACGAATCCCGCCCGGGCGTCCGCGAAACCGTCCAGGGCCTCCTGGACATGGCCCGCGGACTGGGCCTCGCCAACCTCCTCACGGACGACACCGGACGCCGGGAACGAGTCGTTGCGCAGTGGGCTGCACTGCTGGACAAGGCGCTGGACTGAACTCCCGGGCCCATGCCTCGGCCCGCACCGCCCGCGCCCCTCAGCGCGCGATGCCCTCGTATCCCTCGATCTCCGAAGGACGCCGCACACCCGGCCCCACATACCGCGCAGACGGCCGCACCAGTCGGCCCGTCCGCTTCTGCTCCAGGATGTGCGCCGACCAGCCCGCCGTACGGGCACACGTGAACATCGAGGTGAACATGTGCGCCGGCACCTCGGCGAAGTCGAGAACGATCGCCGCCCAGAACTCGACGTTCGTGGCAAGGACTCGATCCGGACGCCGCGCATGCAGCTCTGCCAGCGCCGCCTTCTCCAGCGCCTCGGCCACCTCGAACCGCGGGGCGCCCAACTCACGGGCCGTACGCCGCAGCACACGCGCGCGTGGGTCCTCGGCGCGGTACACGCGGTGCCCGAAGCCCATCAGCCGCTCGCCCTTGTCGAGGGCCTGCTTGACGTACGCCTCCGCGTCCCCGGTCCGCTCGATCTCCTCGATCATGCCGAGGACCCGGGACGGCGCACCGCCGTGCAGCGGGCCGGACATCGCTCCCACGGCGCCGGAGAGCGCCGCGGCGACATCCGCGCCGGTGGAGGCGATGACGCGAGCCGTGAACGTGGACGCGTTCATGCCGTGCTCGGCGGCGGAGGTCCAGTAGGCGTCGACCGCGGCCACATGCTTGGGGTCCGGCTCGCCCCGCCAGCGGATCATGAAGCGCTCGGTGATCGAGTGGGCCTTGTCGATCTCCCGCTGCGGAACCATGGGCCGGCCCTGGCCGCGGGCCGACTGGGCGACGTAGGAGAGGGCCATGACGGCGGCTCGGGCCAGGTCCGCGCGGGCCTGCTCGGCGTCGATGTCCAGGAGGGGCTTGAGGCCCCAGACGGGTGCCAGCATGGCCAGCGCCGACTGGACGTCCACCCGGATGTCACCGGAGTGCACGGGGATCGGGAACGGCTCGGCGGGCGGCAGGCCGGGGTTGAAGGCGCCGTCGACGAGGAGGCCCCAGACGTTCCCGAAGGAGACGTGACCGACCAGGTCCTCGATGTCGACGCCCCGGTACCGGAGGGCGCCGCCCTCCTTGTCCGGTTCGGCGATCTCCGTCTCGAACGCGACGACTCCCTCGAGCCCGGGTACGAAGTCGGACATCAGGCGGCTCCTCGTGATGTGTACGACAGATGTGCAGGGCAGGAAAACGGCGGCTCGGCCGCTGGATCCCCGGTCGTATCGTGCGACTCGTGGTCCTGGGTGGCCACCCTGGTGATGCCCCACGCGGCTGGTCGCTCAACCAGAACGCACCAGCACGATATCCCTGAGTGCCATTTTTGGGGAGGCTTCGCGGCACTCAGTGCCACAGGCGCTCATGGTCGGCGACGAGCGCCCTGCCGAAATCATGACGGACACCATGCCGAACAGCACCTGCACATACGGCAGGATGATCGGGTGACCGACCGAGACGCCGTCCCCTTCGATCCCGCCTCGATGCGCAAGCAGTACCGGGCCGAGGGCCTCGCCGAGTCCGATCTGGCCGCCACTCCCGTGGCGCAGTTCGCACACTGGTTCCAGCAGGCCGCGACTCAGGCCCACCTCTTCGAGCCGAACGCCATGGTCGTCTCCACGGCGAACGCTGAAGGCCACCCCACCTCCCGCACCGTACTTCTGAAGCACTTCGACGAGCAGGGATTCGTCTTCTACACCAACTACGACTCCCGCAAGGCCCGCGACCTCGCCGAGAACCCGTACGTCTCGCTCCTGTTCCCCTGGCATCCGATGGCCCGCCAGGTCATCGTCACGGGCATCGCGCGCCGCACCGGCCGCGACGAGACCGCCGCCTACTTCCGCACTCGCCCGCACGGATCACAGCTCGGCGCCTGGGCCAGCGCCCAGTCGAGCGTGGTTTCCACCCGCGCCGACCTGGATGCCTCGTACGCCGAACTGGCCGCCCGCTACCCGGAGGGCGAACAGGTGCCGGTGCCCCCGAACTGGGGTGGTTTCCGGGTCGCTCCGCAGGCGGTGGAGTTCTGGCAGGGCCGCGAGAACCGGCTGCACGACCGGCTGCGGTATGTGGCGGAGGCGGACGGGGGGTGGCGGGTGGAGCGGCTCAGCCCCTGAGACCGCCGGAACGCAGACGACCCGCGAGCTCGGGTTCCCCTGCCTTACGGCGGGGGAGCCGGCCGGACGTACCGGCGAGCTCGCGGGTCGGGTGACTGCTTGGGATTGGGCCGGCTGCACGGTTCTCTCCCGTGCTGGTCCGGCACCGCACTCGGTGTGGTGGCGAGCCGCTAGCCCGCAGCCACCTCGCATGTCCGGGTTTCACTCATTTACCGGATCACCTCCTTTCAGCGATGCCGACACACTAAGCATCGGGTTGGCGGCGTTCAAGCGATTTTTGGAGATACTGGCGGCGCGGCTTCAGGCCGGACGGTGTAGCCGTATCCGTCGCCCCGCTGCAGCAGCCGGAGATTCCGGTGGAGGACGTTGAATCGGCCGACCGTTGTGGTGAGGCTGTGCTGGCCCCTTGCTCGGACGGAGATCCGGCCGGTCCACGTTCCAGCCCATTTGCCGGAGGGCATGACCGCTCGCACAAGATCCCCGGTGACGTATCCGAAGTGCCGCTTCGCGCGAGCCCGCAGCAGGCGCGGGAATCCGTACCGGTCGGGGGTGGTGCGGGCATAGGAGCCCCGCCCGGTGGCCTTGGCAACGAGCACCTGCGCGGGGAACCGTACGATCGCGTCCCCGCTCTCGTGATCGAGCCGGCCGACGGACAGGGCATCCAGGGTGTGCGTTTTGCCGAGCCGCATGGCGTCGCGGTTCGACTTGGTCAGGTGGCCCGGCCAGATGTGTACGGGCCTTCCGAGACCTTCCAGTTCCCCTATGAGGAGCCGCTGGGTGCTGTTCATGACAGCGGCGTCGCGGAGCGATGCCTGGGTCTGCTCAAGGATCTTGGCCAGTCGTTCGGGGCGGTGAGCGAGGAAGGACTCGACCGATCTGCTGCCTTTGGCCTTGTTGCAGGACACACAGGCGAGGACGAGGTTGGAGATGCGGTTAGAGCCGCCTCGGCTGCGTGGCCGTAGATGCTCGATGTTCAGGGGCACGCCAGTGGCGTCGCAGTAGGCGCAGGCGCTGTTCCACTTGGCGTGGAGATAGGCGCGGACTGTGGCCCCGGCGAGCGGGCCCTGTGCGTATTCAGCCCCGTATAGAGGCCTGCCCGCACTCATGGCATGAGTGTCGAAGGAGACGCTCTCCATGTGGATCTCGGTGATGGGTGCATAGCGGCACATGCGAATTGCTTGGGACAGGGTGGTGTCGACGCGGTGGCGCAGTGAGGGCGGTAGCCATCCCTTCGGCTGGGGCCGGTTGTTGGAGCGGGGGGCTCTATACCGGCAGTTGGCCGAGCGCCTTCTGTGTCGGTATCCGGCGCGTTGTTGCATGCACATACGGATCTGGTCGCCGCGGTGCTGGAGTTCGACCGAGATCAGCCCGCGTCGGACGGTGACGGTGGCGCCTTGGGCGTTGGTCTCCTTCTTCTCGTCTGTGAGGTGGAGGCCGGTGCCTTTGGAGCCGGGGTCGATGCGTAATTGGACGCCGTCGACTTCTGAGTCGGCGCGTGTGCGGTCTTTCAGCCGGATGGTGAAGGGGATCTGCCGGGCGACCACGGCCCGTCCTTTGCGCAGGAGTTCGCGGGCGCGTGCAGGGTGGCACGGCATGAGGGGTTGCCCGTCCCTGGAGAGGACGAAGACCCTGCTTGCGCCGACACCGCCCGTGTACGACTGGTTGTGCGTAGGAGCGTCACCGCTCCCGTTCTCTGCCGCGTCCGCTGCCGAGGCAGCGTCCTTGACGTGACGCCGACGGGCTCTGGTGCTGTGCCCGCCGGTCTCCCCTCGCCCATGTTTCCTACCGGTGCCCCGCGCGGTGGCGGGGTGTCCGTGGGCCGTTTCGTCCCTGCTCCCAGGGGTGTCTGCTCCCACGGATTCCAGAGCAGGCTGCTGAGGAAGCACAGCCTGGTGGGTCTGCTCACCTGCAGGAAACGTAGTCATCGGGGCACCTCCCTGATCATTGGATCGTGATGACTGGGGCTGGTCACTCGACGACGCTGGGGTCGGGGAGCGAGTGACCTCCTCTCTCACTTATGAAGACGACGCTATTGGCCAAGCTCTGATCTGAGCGTCCAAACTGGCTCACGCCGCCCCTTCGTGCGAATTGCTCGAATTCCTCGAACATCCAGCCGATCTCGCTGCTAGCACGCCCGCCGCAATCCGCTACCACAAGTCGGCTTGATCACCTAGCTTTTCGACCATGACGGAGCGACGCGCGATCCTGAGTGGATCGACCTTCGAGGAGCAGATCGGTTACGCACGTGCCGTGGTCGACGGGGACCGGGTGCATGTGTCCGGGACCACCGGGTTCGACTACGCGACGATGACGATCTCTGACGACGTCGTCGAGCAGGCCGAGCAGTGCATACGGAACATCGGGGCAGCGCTCGCGGAGGCCGGGTGCGGGCTGGGCGATGTCGTGCGGGTGCGGTATCTGCTGGCTGAGAGGGACGATTTCGAGCCGTGCTGGCCTGTGCTGCGGGCGGCGTTCGGGGAGGTGCGGCCGGCGGCGACGATGATGGTGGTCGGGCTGGCGGATCCTCGGATGCGGATCGAGATCGAGGTGTACGCGCGGCGGCCGGTGCTGAGGATCGAGGCCGTGGGCTCCGAGGCGATGCTGGAGGAGTGGCGGTTCGTCCACAACGAGATAGTGCCGCCTGCCGCCATGTCGCTGGATGAGGCTCGGGAGCGGCTCGGGCGTTATCGGCTGGAGAACGCGTATCTGGGGGATGTTCTCGTCGGGTGTTCGACCGTGCGGCCGCCGGAGGGTGACGAGGGTGTGGCCACGGTGATCGCGCGGGTGCTGCCCGAGTTCCGGGGGCGGGGGTTCGGGCGGGCGATCTACGAGAAGGGGCTGGCGCACGCGCGTGTGCTGGGTGCCGGGGTGGTCGAGACCTGTGTGCTGGCGGCCAATGAGGGCGGGCTGCGGTTTGCCGAGAAGTGCGGGTTTGTGGAGACCGATCGGTATGTGTTGGACGGTGAGAGCGATCTGTGGATTGATCTTCGGCTGGTGATGGCCGGATCATAGGGATCGACGGGTGTTACAACGATTCCTTCAATCTTGGGGAACTCGGTGTGTGCTGCGTCACGTTCCAGTTAGATGATTGCGAGTGAGCGAACCGACGCGCCGTACGTGCGGACGCAGCTTGGCAGGGGGTCCAGGTGAGTGCTTCCCGGCGTAGTGGGACCACCGACGAGCTGGGGCCGGACGAGCCCGAGCGGGTGGGTCCGGTGGGTCCTGACGGCTCCGATCTGCTGGCCGCGCTGCTCGACGGGATGGATGCGGCGCTGTGTGCCTTCGACGCGGGCGGGGTCGTAACCCATTGGAATCGTGAGGCCGAGCGGATTCTGGGGTGGACCGCGGCCGAGGCGGTGGGCCGGCACGGGTTCGCGGGGTGGGCGGTGCGCCCTGCGGATGCCGAGGAGGTCGAGGGGCGGCTGCTGTCCGCCATGGAGGCCCCGGGGCGGCAGGTGCACGAGTTCGCGCTGCTGACGAAGGACGGCGGCCGGGTGCTGGTGCGGACGCAGTCCGCGGCGGTGCGCGGGCCCGACGGTAAGCCCGCGGGGGTGTACTGCGCCTTCAGCGAGGTGCATGCGCAGATCGATCTGGAGCGGTCGATCGCGCTGAGCGAGGCGTTGTTCGAGGACGCGAGCTGGGGTGTCGTGCTGGTCGATGCCGATCTGCGGCCCGCGGTGGTGAATGCTCATGCGGCGAGGGCGCTCGGGATCGGGCGTACGTCGGCGCTGGGGCGGCCGCTGGGGGAGTTGCTCGCCCAGGGTGTGGAGGAGCTGGAGAGCGCGCTCACGCATGTGCTGGCGGAGGGTGCGCCGCCGGCGCCGGCCGAGATCTGGGTGAGTGTGCGCGCGCCGGAGGGCGATCAGCGGCGGTGCTGGCGCTGTGGCTTCGTACGGCTGGCGTCGCCGCTTGCGGAGGAGCCGGTGCCGTTGGGTGTCGCGTGGCTCTTCCAGGACGTGACGGAGGGCAAGCAGGGCGAGCAGGAGGCGGCGCTGCTGCGGTTCCGGACCAACCAGCTGCACCGGGCGGCCCGGGCGGCCGCGGAGTGCGAGAACCCGGGTGAGGCGGCGACCGTCCATCTGGACTTTGCCCTCGCCGGGTTCGCCGACCATGCGCTGATCGACCGGGTGGCGGGCGGTGCGGTGGCCGACGGGGCGGCGGAGGGTCCCGTGCGGCTGGTGCGGGTCGCCTCGACGCCGTCGGGGGCGCCGGGGCCGAGTCTGCTGACCGGGCAGGCGGGGTTGCCGGTGCGGTACGGGCAGGGGCATCCGGCGTTGCAGTGCGTGGAGCGGGCGGGGTCCGTGCGGGCGAGCGTGGGGGCGGTGTCGGCGGAGCAGGCGCGTGAGTGGGCGCTGGCTCGGCAGTGGCCGGCGGACGCGGTGCACGCGTTGTGTGCGGTGCTGCGGAGTCGGGGGCGGACGTTCGGGGTCGTGACGTTTCTGCGGGGGAGTGGGCGGAGTCAGTTCGAGCGGGCGGATGCGGTGTACGCGGAGGATGTCGCCGTTCGGATTGCTGCGGCGTTGGATCTGGCGGGGGTTGTGGGGCGGGGATAGCGGGCGTGAGCCGCCCCAGGGGCGCGACTGCCCGCAGCTGGGGTGTCTCGGCGCCTACTGCTGGTAGAAGATTCGGTCTCCGTACTCCTGCATCACGCGGGCGTTCCATTCGTGGCCGCCGTCCACGTTCCCGGACCTCAGCAGGGGTGGCTCGATGCCCCGCTCGGCGAGTGCGCCCGCTGCCGTGGCCATGACGGCCTGGAGGATCGCGCTGGTGACGACCGTCGAGGCCGGGGCGAAGGGGGCCGGGATGGTGTCGAGGGTGAGGGCGGCGTCGCCGATGGGGATCTTGGAGTCGAGCACGATGTCGCAGTGGTCGCGCAGATAGGTGCCGGAGGTGTGGCGGGACCGGGTCTCGGTCGCGTACGCCACCGAGGTCACGCCGATGACCTTCACGCCGAGGGCGCGGGCGTGCAGGGCCATTTCGACGGGGAGGGCGTTGCGGCCGGAGAGGGAGATGATCACCAGGGCGTCCCCGGAGCGGAGCGGCGAGGAGTCGAGGACGGCGGTCGCGAGGCCGTCGACGCGCTCCAGGGCGGAGCCCAGGGTGGCCGGCATCACGTCGACGCCGACGACGCCCGGTACGGCGAGCAGGTTCATCAGGGCGAGGCCGCCCGCGCGGTAGACGACGTCCTGGGCGGCGAGGGAGGAGTGGCCGGCGCCGAAGGCGAAGAGGCGGCCGCCGTCCGTGACGGTGTCGGCGAGCAGGGTGCCGGCCGCCGTGATGGACTGTGCCTCCTCGTCCCGGACCCTTTGCAGGAGGTCGATCGCGGCGTCGAAGAACTGGTCGGCCAGTTTGCCGTCGCTCATGCGGGTCCTTCCGGGGCGGGGTGGGGGTCCGGGCGCGGATGTGTCGCGGATCACCGTGCGGTCTGGACCAGTGCCGTGTCAATACGGGGGGTGAGTGCCCGGTCGTAACGCCGTGGTTTCAGCGGCGAGGCACGGTTGTCAGTGGTATGCGTCAGAATTGAATCCAGGGCCAGCGCACACGCCGGGAAGCTGTCGTGCTTCCGGCAGATCTCATCGAGGGGCACGTATGTCCGGACTGATCGACACCACGGAGATGTATCTCCGCACCATCCTCGAGCTGGAGGAGGAAGGTGTGGTCCCCATGCGAGCCCGGATCGCCGAGCGACTGGACCAGAGCGGGCCGACCGTGAGCCAGACGGTGGCGCGGATGGAGCGGGACGGTCTCGTGTCCGTCGCGACGGACCGCCATCTGGAGCTGACGGACGAGGGCCGTCGGCTCGCCACGCGCGTGATGCGCAAGCACCGGCTCGCCGAGTGTCTGCTGGTCGACGTGATCGGCCTGGAGTGGGAGCAGGTGCACGCGGAGGCGTGTCGCTGGGAGCACGTGATGAGCGAGGCCGTGGAGCGGCGTGTGCTGGAGCTGCTGCGGCACCCGACCGAGTCGCCGTACGGCAACCCGATCCCGGGTCTTGAGGAGCTGGGCGAGAAGGACGGCGCGGATCCGTTCCTGGACGAGGGCATGGTGTCGCTGGCGGACCTCGACCCGGGCGCCGACGGCAAGACGGTCGTGGTGCGCCGTATCGGTGAGCCGATCCAGACGGATGCGCAGCTGATGTACACGCTGCGGCGGGCAGGTGTGCAGCCCGGTTCGGTGGTGAGCGTGACGGAGTCGGCGGGTGGTGTGCTGGTGGGCAGTGGCGGTGAGGCGGCCGAGCTGGAGGCGGATGTCGCCTCCCATGTGTTCGTCGCCAAGCGCTGACGCCGTCAACTTCCGTTGTTCCGGGGCGGTTTGGGGAGTCCTGCGGGCTTGTCGTCGATCTCTTCGGCCGTCTGGATCCGGTGCGTCGAATTCGCAGCGCTCGGACGTTTCGCGTGCGAGGCTGTCGCGTGGGGCATATGACTGAGGGGGCCGGGAGGATGTGCCGCAGACGTGTGGAGGGCCCCGGCGCCGTGTGGCGCCGGGGCCTGTCCTCCCCTGTGCTGACCCGGAGCCCCGAGCTCTCAGGGTCATCCCCTTCGGACCGTTTTCCCCGAGCGGTCCGCCTCCCGCTGAAGATCTCCCCTCGGCGGCGGCGATCATTCCTCGGGCGAGGTCACTCGTACGAGGGGTGTTGCCCGCGGACACAGTATTTTCGAATACCCATTCGATAGCCTTCGGTGACAGGTCACGCGGAATGTGCGCTTCAGGAGTGAGCGCACCAGCACTGAGCGCACAAGAAACTGAGCGCACAAGAAACTGAGCTCACACGAACAGGCAGCTGCACGGCACGGCAGGACACGGTTCACAGGACCGGCGGGCTCGAGTGGGAGCGAGCGGTCCGAGCGGAGCTAGGGGGGTGCCAGGACCATGGCGCGACGCATCGACGTGACGGGTGCGGGCGGCGTACGCCTCGCGGCCTGGGAGTTCGGCGACCCTCCCAAGACCGACCCGGCGCAACCCGTGCCCGAGGACACCCCGGGGGTGCTGTTACTGCACGGCCTGATGGGCCGCGCCTCGCACTGGGCGTCCACCGCCCGCTGGCTGTCCGGGCGGCACCGTGCCGTAGCACTCGACCAGCGTGGCCACGGCCAGAGCGACAAGCCCCCGCAGGCCTCCTTCACCCGTGAGGCGTACGTCGAGGACGCCGAGGCCGCGCTCGAGCAGCTGGGCCTCGCCCCGGCGGTCCTCATCGGCCATGCCATGGGCGCGCTGACGGCCTGGCAGCTCGCCGCCAAGCGCCCCGAACTGATTCGAGGTTTGGTCATCTGCGACATGCGGGCCTCCGCACTGGGTGTCGCCACGCAGCGGGAGTGGGCCGACTGGTTCAAGGCCTGGCCCGTCCCCTTCGCCACGCTCGCCGACGTACGCAAGTGGTTCGGCGAGGACGACCCGTGGGTGGAGCGGCCGAATCCGGCGCGGGGGGAGTTCTACGTCGAGGTGATGCACGAGTCGCCCGACGGCTGGCGGCCCGTCTTCGACTACGAGCAGATGCTGCGCTCCCGGGAGACCTGGGTGTACGACGCGCACTGGGAGGAGCTTGCGCAGGTGCAGTGTCCGGCACTTGTCGTGCGCGGGCTCGACGGGGAGTTGGGGCGGGCCGAGGCCCAGGAGATGGTTCGGGTGTTGCCTCTTGGTGAGTATGCGGAGGTGGCTGATGCGGGGCATCTTGTGCACTATGACCAGCCGGTGGCTTGGCGGGCGGTCGTCGAGCCGTTCCTCGACGCGGTGTTCACTGCGTGAGGCTGGGCGGGGCGCCTGATAGCTCGGCGGGTTCTGTTGTTTGGCGGGTGCTGGTCGGTGGGGGCTTGTCGCGCCCACGCGGCGGAGCCGCAAATCGACACAGCCCCGCGCCCCTGACGGGGCACTCCGGCGGCAGGGACGTACCGTCAGCCCTTGCTCACCGCCGTCAGGATTTCCGGGAGGCGGGCCGCCGTTCGTGGGGCTGCCAGGCGTAGGCCTGCCAGGGTGATGCCCGCCCCGTACGCCGCGCCGACCGGCAGCAGTAGCCAGCCCCACTGGTCGCCGTCCCTGGCGACGTTGGACCAGATCGTGGCGACGATGACGGGGGCGGACAGCAGGGCTGCGGAGACCATGCCGCCGAAGATGGAGATCCAGGCGAGGCCGGCCTGGCCGGGGGCCACGTTCTTGTAGCCCTCCTGGGGGATGGAGTACGGGAAACGGGCGGATGTCCATGCGCCGGTCGCCAGCATGGCGCCGAGCAGTGCGAGGGACAGGCCGAGCACCTCGGGCAGGCGGGGCCAGTCGCCGAGCATCGCGGTGGTCAGGACGGTCACGAGGGTGGCGTACGGCAGGGTGATCACCAGCAGGGCGAGCGCCCGGCCGCGCAGCTCGACATAGGCGTCGTGGGTGGAGGAGATGGTCGTGGCGACCATCCAGAACGCGGAGGTGTCCTGCCCGAACTGGTTGTACATCTGGATGCCGAGCATCCCCGCGGCGAAGCACGCGAAGTAGATCGAGCCGGTGCCCTGAAGGGCGTTGAACACGGGCACGATCAGGCCGATGGCGAGCGAGGTCACCCAGGCCGCCTTGGTCTTGGGGTCGCGCCAGATGTAGCGCAGGCTGCGTTCCATGACCGTGCCGGTGCGGCCAGGGGGCAGGAGGCGGGTGAGGCCGCCGGTGGTCCGTTCGCGGGCGGCGGGTTCGGCGGCCTGGAGGGTGGAGCCGTCGGGCGAGGTCATCAGCCGGGTCAGATGGCGGGACCACACGGCGAGCAGCAGCATCAGCGCGGCCACGCTCAGGAACAGTTGGAGGGCGGCGATGCCGTAGGAGCCGTTGCTCACCGAGTGCACCGCACCGATGGCCGACGCGGGCGGCACCCACTTCAGGACGTCCGCCACCGGGTCGAGCTGTGAGAGCCCGGAGGAACCCAGGTGCTGCGCCCCGAAGTTGACCAGCTGCGCTCCGACCGCGATGACCAGGCCGCTCAGCACCGCCAGGTCGCGGCCCTTGCGGCTGGTCAGCAGGCGGATGTTGGCGGCGGCGACGGCCCGCGCCAGGGCCACGCACACCAGCAGCACGAGGGCGACGGCGACGACGCCGACGGCGTAGGCCGCCCCGCCGTGCGCGACCGCGATCACCGACCCGGTCAGCAGAAGCAGCGTGAACAGCGGCCCGATGCCCACCAGGGAGGCCGCGAGCAGCGCCCGCACCAGCGGCCGGGGCCGCAGCGGCAGCATCACAAGCCGCGTCGGGTCGAGCGTCTCGTCTCCGCTGGGGAAGAACAGCGGCATCACCGCCCAGCCCAGCGCCAGTACGGCCACCAGCAGCGCGACCACGGGCAGGGTGTGTGTGTTCCCGTGCAGCGCGATCAGGCCGAGCAGCTGCAGCGCCCCGAACAGCACCACGACGACGGCCGAGACGACATAGGCGGCCCGCCGTCCGCCGGACTGCCTGAGCCCGTTGCGCAGCAGCGACAGCTTGAGCCGTACGAAGACGGGAGTGAGGCCTGCTTCGCCCGTCATCGTGCGCCGCCGCCCAGCCAGTCCAGGTTCGATCCCGTGTCGCGGCCGCCCGCGCCGACGAGTTCGAGGAAGGCCTGCTGCAGCGAAGCCGCCTCCCCGCGCACTTCGGCGAGCGTGCCGTGCGCGCGGATACGGCCGGCGGCCATCACGGCCACCCAGTCGCACAGCGACTCGACGAGTTCCATGACATGGGAGGAGAAGACGACGGTGGCGCCCGACGCCGTGTACCGCTCCAGGACGCCGCGGATGGTCTGCGCCGACACCGGGTCGACGCCCTCGAACGGCTCGTCGAGGAAGAGCACTTCGGGGTTGTGGAGCAGCGCGGCCGCAAGGCCGATCTTCTTGCGCATACCGGTCGAGTAGTCGACGACGAGCTTGTGCTGGGCGCCGGCCAGGTCGAGCACGTCGAGAAGCTGCGTGGCCCGCTTGTCGACCTCCGCCCCGGGCAGTCCGCGCAATCGTCCGCTGTACCCGAGCAGTTCACGCCCCGACAGCCGCTCGAAGAGCCGCAGCCCCTCCGGCAGCACCCCGATCCGCGCCTTCACCGCCACCGGATCCCGCCACACGTCGTGCCCGACGACCTCGACACTCCCCTGATCGGGCCGCAGCAGCCCGGTCACCATGGAGAGGGTCGTGGTCTTCCCGGCCCCGTTCGGCCCCACGAGCCCGATGAACTTCCCGGCGGGCAGTTCCAGATCAATCCCGGCAACGGCAACTTGCTGCCCGAACCGCTTCCACAGTCCCTGAACCCGTACGGCCGCTGAACTCGCCACTGCTCCCGACGTCATGCAAGAACCCTACGGTGGTACAGCGCCCCATAGGGGCGCGGGACTGTGCTGATATGCGGCTTCGCCGCGGGGCGCGAGCAACCACACACAACCCGCTGTCGCGAACCTACCGATCCCGCCCACACGCATAGGCAAGCGGCGAAATCAGTTCCTCCGCATCCGGCAGCCACCGATTGGCGGGCGTGGGCCGGCAGGCCCACTGAACGGCCCCCCGCGACCCGTACCGCGTGGGCGGCGCAGCCACGTACGCCCCCTCCCCGAGCGCAACGAGATCCAAAGAGGAGGGCGACCAGCCCAGCTTCCGCACCAGTTCGGGCATCTTCACCGCCGCCCCGGGCAGCACGAAGAAGTGCATCCGACGATCCGGCGTCAACGTCACGGGACCGAGGGTCAACTCCATGCGCTCCATGCGCGCAAGCGCGAGGAACCCCGCGGTTTCGGCGACCTCGATCGCGTCGAACGTACGCCCCGTCGGCAGCAGGATCGACGCCGTCGGATGCTTCTGCCACATCCGGCGGGCGACGGTCGCACTGCCCGTCGCCAGCGCCTCCCAGTCGTCGTCCGCCGGATGTGCGCCGCGCGCGGCGCACGCGGGGTCGCCGCAGGAGCAGTGCCACACCCCGTCGACGGCTTCCAGCCAGGTGCCGGGGAAGACGTCCCAGTGGCGCTCCTCGGCGTAGCGGACAGCGGTCTCCTGCAGCGATTCCCCACGCTGCTTCGGAATCTGAGCGGCTTCGGGGCCGGCGATCGTCTCTTCCACGGAGAACTCAACTCCCGTACCTACCTCGAGTTACGGGGGTAGCGCGCGCGGGGGAGGAGCATTGATTCCGTATCTGGGGCGCATGGATGCACGTGTGGGGGCGCGCGGGAGGAACCTCGGCGTGAGCTGGGTAGCCACCGGTGGGGTCGGCATCAGCCTTTACCCCGGCAATCCGCGCAAGCCTCGCATTTTACGTCTGTCGGCGGGGCATTGATCTTCACGGCCGGATCTTTTCGCTTCAGGGGTTGTTCCCAGGGGGTACGCCATGGCCGCAAGGCCTCTCGTCGCGCGACAGCCGAACGAACGGTTGCAGGCGCTCATCCAGGAGGCGGGGTGCTCGAACGCCGGGCTCGCCCGCCGGGTCAACATGTGCGGCGCCGAGCACGGCCTCGACCTGCGCTACGACAAGACGTCCGTGGCCCGCTGGCTGCGGGGGCAGCAGCCGCGCGGGCGCGCCCCGGCGATCATCGCGGAGGCGCTGGGCCGCAAGCTCGGCCGTACGGTCACGATCGACGAGATCGGCATGGCCAACGGCAAGAACCTCGCCTCGGGCGTGGGTCTCCAGTTCTCGCCGACGGTACTGGGGGCCATCGAGCAGGTCTGCGAGCTGTGGCGCAGTGACGTGGGGCGCCGGGACTTCCTGTCCGGTTCGTCCGTCGCCGCGTCCGCGCTGGTCGAGCCGAGCCGGGACTGGCTGATCTCCTCGCCCGACTCGCAGGTGTCGCGCTCGGCGGGGCCGCGGGTGGGGCAGTCCGACGTGGCGGCCGTGCGTGCGATGACGCAGGCGCTGGTGGACCTGGACCACCAGTACGGCAGCGGGCATGTGCGCCCGGTCGTCGTGCACTACCTCAACAGCGTCGTCTCGGGGCTGCTGGCGGGGTCGTACCGGGAGACCGTCGGCCGTGATCTGTTCGCCGCGGTGGCCCGGCTGACCGAGCTCGCCGGATACATGGCCGTCGACACCGGGCAGCCGGGCCTGGCCCAGCGCTACTACATCCAGGCGCTGCGGCTCGCGCAGGCCGCCGGGGACCGCGGCTACGGCGGGTATGTCCTCGCCGCCTCCATGAGCCACCTCGCCGCGCAGCTCGGAAACCCGCGTGAGATCGCGCAGTTGGCGCGGGCGGCGCAGGAGGGGGCGCGGGGGCGCGTGACACCGCGCGCAGAGGCGATGTTCTACGCGGCGGAGGCGCGCGGGCATGCGTTGATGGGCGATGCGCGGGCGGCCCAGGTGGCGTCCGGGCGGGCGGTCACGGCGCTGGAGTCCGCCGATTCCGCCTCCGGGGACGACCCGGCGTGGATCACGCACTTCGACGAGGCGTATCTGGCCGACGAGTTGGCGCACTGCCACCGGGATCTCGGGCAGGCCGAGGCGGCGGCGCGGCGCGCGCAGGAGTCCCTGGCAGGGCTCCCCGAGACCAAGGCGCGCAGGCGGGCCATCGGGTATGTGCTGCTGGCCACCGCGCAGGTGCAGCAGCGTGAGATCGAGCAGGCCTGCAACACCGGGCTCAAGGCCGTGGAGCTCCTGGAGTCCCTGCGCTCCAACCGGGGCGCCGAGTACCTGGAGGACTTCCAGCAGCGGCTGGAGCCGTACCGGGACGAGCCGGTGGTGCGGGAGTTCGGAGCCCGTCTTGACCTGCAGGCGGCTGCGTGAACCTGCGGGGAACGGCCGGTGTCCGTACGGGGCCGGCCGGAGCGGGTGACAGATACAGCGGTCTGTAGAGCGGTTTTGTTACTGCTGTCACAGGGAAGGAGGTTGCGCCCTGAGCTGCGTGGCACCCGGCTCGGGGGACCCGGTAGCGTGAGCCGACGATTCCGAAGGTCCCCCATTCGTAGGAGTCCCGGTGACGCAGAGTGGACAGGGCGAGGAGCCCTCGCCGCGCGAAGCGCGCGAAGGCATCGTGCTGCCCTCCGACGGCGGCGAGCCCCTGCTGCCGGGCATGCTGGGCGCCCAGGCCCCGACCGGCCCGCAGCCCGGCCCCTACGGCGGACCGCCTCCCGGTGACTCCGCCGGGCAGCAGGCAGGCCCGTACAACGGCCCGCAGGCGGGCTCCTACGGCGCTCAGCAGTCAGGCCCGTACGGCGGCCAGCAGAGCGGACCGTACGGCGGCCCGCAGGCCCCCGCCCCGCCCGGCGGTCAGGCCTGGGGCACGCCGTGGGGCCCCGACCAGCAGCAGAGCCCGACCCCGCCGCCGGGCCAGGGCTGGCCCACCCCGCCGGCCCCGGCGTGGGGGGCACCCGACCAGCAGCAGTCGCCGCCCCCGGACCAGTGGGGTGCGCCCGCGTCCGGGCCGCTGCCTCCCGAGGGCACCCCGGCCCCGCCGTACGGCGGGCAGCCCGCGATACCGCAGCCCCCGGCGAACGCACCCCTGCCGCCCGCTGCGCACGGGGCGCCGGCTGCGCCGCTGCCTCCCGCCGACCCCGGCGGCTACGGCTCTCACGCCGCCCCCGGTGGTGCTCCGCTGCCGCCCGCTGTGGACGAGGGGGCCACCCAGTACATACCGCCCGTTGCCGCTGCTTCCAGTGCTGACGGGGCGACGCAGTACATTCCGCCCGTTGCGCCGGGGGCGTTGCCGCCCGAGGTGGGTGGGGGCGGATCGGTCTCCGAGGCGACGCAGTTCCTCGGGCAGGCGCCGCATGCGGCCGGGCCCGACTCACAGGCCACCCAGTACATACCGCCCGTGACCGGGCAGGCGCCGTACGGCATGCCGCAGGGCGGGGACCGGCAGCCGCCTGCCGAGTTCGACAACCTGTTCCGCAGCGGGCCCGGTGCCGAGAGCCCCGCTCAGGCCACGCAGCAGATGCCGCGCTTCCAGCAGCCGCCCCCGCAGGCCGCGTACCCGCCGCCCGGTGACGGCGGCGGGCGCGGGGGAAGGTCGCGGGTGCCGCTCATCGCCGCGATCGGTGTCGGCATCGTCGTGCTCGGCGTCGGCGCCGGCGCGCTGCTCAACGGCGGGGGCGGGGGCGGCGGCAAGGACAAGAACCAGACCGTGTCCGCCACGGCCCCGGCGACCGACGGCTCCGCCTCGTCGGCCGGCGATCCGGCGAAGCAGCAGGCCGTCGCCCTGGACAAGCTGCTCGCCGACAGCGGTGGCAGCCGGGCCTCGGTGATCCGGGCGGTGGACAGTGTGAAGGGGTGCAAGGACCTCGGCCAGGCCGCCTCCGACCTGCGCGACGCGGCCAAGCAGCGCGCCGAGCTGGTCACCCGGCTGTCCGGCCTGTCCGTCGACAGGCTCCCGAACCACGCCGCGCTGACCGCCGCGCTCACCAGGGCCTGGCAGGCGTCCGCGGCGGCCGACAACCACTACGCGGCCTGGGCCGACCAGGTCGGCGGCAAGAAGGGCTGCAAGAGGGGCCAGGCCCGCCCCACCGGCCAGACCGCGGCCGGCAACCGCGAGAGCGGCACCGCCAGCCAGCAGAAGGTCAAGGCGGCCCAGCTGTGGAACGGCATCGCCAGGACGTACGGCCTGACCCAGCGCCAGCCGACCCAGCTGTGACGTGAGAGCGCGGCCGTGAGCCTCAGTTCACGTCCGCGCTCTGCAGCGTCCTCGTCACGTCCACGAACCCCTTGTTCGCCGCCACGAGTTGACCCTGGCGTACGACCTGGAGCGTCACGTCGGCGTTGACCATGCGGGAGAATCCGATGGTGGCCAGCGGGCCCTCGGAGGACCACTGCAGCGTCGGAGTCAGTCCGCCGGTGTCGACCTTCAGCCCGTCGTCGAGGGCCTTGCGCACCGTGTCGGCGGACACGTCGCCGCTGCCCAGCGACGCGACGACGGACCTGAACACCGTGTACGCGATCCATGTCGTCTGCACCCCGGTGTCCGAGGCGTCGATGCGGTTGTCGCCGAAGGCCTGCTCCTGGATCACCTTCTTCATGGCGTCCCAGCGCGGATCGCTCGACACCGGGTACCAGCCGGTGACGTACGACCCCTCGTACGGCCCCGACTGCCCGCCGGACTCGTTGATCACCGTCTGGTCGACGCTGTCGAGCGTGGCGGCGGTCTTCACCGCGGGGTAGGCCTCGCGGTCGCGCCGGAAGGAGTCCATGAAGGTGTCGGTGCGGTCCCCGAGCGCGGGGATCACACACCCCTGCTTGGCCCGGTTGCCGGTCGTGGCCGTCAGGGCCTGCTGCGAGGGCCCCGAGTACTCGGTGGTGTCGTCCGCCGCCCGCTGGTCGATCGCGGGGCGGTGCCCGCCCGCCTTCAGACCGGAGTCGAGCATGGCGGGCAGTTCGTCGCCCGCGATGCTGTCGGGCCGTATGAGCGCCACCGGGCCGCAGCCGCCGGCGAGTTCCCTGCCGAGGCCGGCCAGCAGGGCGGGCTGGCCGCCGTTGACCGGGTAGGACATGGGGCTGGTGAACTCGGCGGTCGTGACGCCGTAGCCGCCGATGTAGGGGATGCCGGCGCCCTCCAGCTCGGGGAGGTACGAGTCGCCGTACTGGCTGTAGGAGCCGACGACCGCGACGACGTTCTCCTTGACGGCGAGGCGGGCGCACTTGGCGGCGGCCACGCTGTCGTTGTGCTCGTTGCAGGTCAGGACGTTCAGCTTGTGGCCGTTGATGCCGCCCTGGGCGTTGATCCAGCGGGCGTAGGCCTGCGCGAAGGCCGGCATCCCGGGCTTGTTGGTCGCGCTGGTGTCCGAAGGGGCCCAGGTCATGACGGTGATCGGGGCGTCCCCGGCACCCCCCGTGGTACCAGGGATGACCCCGCAACCGGCGGCGAGCGAGGCACAGGCGACCAGCGCCCCCGCCGAGAGAGCGGTGGCTCTGAGAGGCCGGGTGCGTGTGGGGAGGAAGGTGCTGCGATTGCGTCGCCTGCCGGTCATGGGCACACACGCTTCCGCCACATCGCCAACCCGGGGGTGACCTTCGGTTATCAACCGGTGACACCAAGGTGAATTACGGGGGTCGGTGGGACGCCCGAGCGGGAGAACGTACGATCGATGACCGTGCAAGGTTCGGAGAACTCTTCCCGTCGCGGCCGTCGCTCCTCCACCATGGGCGGCATGCCACTGAACGACATGCCGTGGTGGCGCTGGCGCAGCAATGTGCGCTCCGCGCTGCACATGCTCTCCGACCCGGCGTTCCAGCAGAACGTCTGGCTGGCCGGCGTCGACGGATACGGGGACGTGACCGACGCCGTGTACCGCCTGGTCGAGGACACCTGGCTGGACAACTGGTCCGCAGAGAAGTACGTCGGCACGATATTCCGGGACTCCCAGGAGGCGGCCCTAGTCGACACCGCCGTGCTCCGGGTGCTGCGGATCATGCACCAGGTCGGTCCCGACGCGCCCGTCTCCGCGTACGTGGAGAACCAGGCCTGGCCGGATGCCGTCAAGGCGGCCCGGGACGCGCATGTGCGGATGGCGACAGCCGACGGGGAGGACCCGGACGCGCCGCCGCGCACGCTCGAGGTGCTGCGGATCATGACCAGGTCCGCGTAGCGGACTCCGGTCCGGTCCGGAGCCCGTATATGGGACCCTGTCCTGCATGAACGAGCAGTCCACCCGAGCCGCGGCGCTCGACGACCAGTACGTCCTCACGCTCTCCTGCCCCGACAAGCGGGGCATCGTGCACGCCGTGTCGAGCTATCTCTTCATGACCGGCTGCAACATCGAGGACAGCCAGCAGTTCGGCGACCACGACACGGGTCTGTTCTTCATGCGCGTCCACTTCTCCGCCGAGGAGCCGGTGACGGTGGACAAGCTGCGGGCGAGCTTCGCGGCGATCGGTGACTCCTTCCACATGGAATGGCAGATCAACCGGGCCGACGAGAAGATGCGCATCGTCCTCATGGTCAGCAAGTTCGGGCACTGCCTGAACGACCTGCTGTTCCGGGCGCGGATCGGGGCGCTTCCGGTGGAGATCGCGGCGGTGGTCTCCAACCACACGGAGTTCGCCGAGCTGGTCGGCTCGTACAACGTTCCTTTCCACCACATTCCGGTGACGAAGGACACCAAGGCGGAGGCCGAGGCGCGGCTGCTGGAGATCGTCCGCGAGGAGGGGGTCGAGCTGGTGGTGCTCGCCCGCTACATGCAGGTCCTCTCCGACGATCTGTGCAAGCAGCTCAGCGGGCGGATCATCAATATCCACCATTCCTTCCTGCCGAGCTTCAAGGGTGCGAAGCCGTATCACCAGGCTCACGCCAGGGGTGTGAAGTTGATCGGTGCGACGGCGCACTACGTCACCGCGGATCTTGACGAGGGACCGATCATCGAGCAGGAGGTGGAGCGGGTGGGGCATGACGTCACGCCGGATCAGCTCGTCGCGATCGGGCGGGATGTCGAGTGCCAGGCGCTGGCGCGGGCCGTGAAGTGGCATGCCGAGCGGCGCATCCTGCTCAACGGGCGTCGGACGGTTGTGTTCGCCTAGCAGCTCGGGGGCTTCCGCCGTCGGGCGGGTGCGGGTTGTCTGTGGCTGGTCGCGCAGTTCCCCGCGCCCCTAAGGGGCGCGGGGCTGTATCGATTTGCGGCTCCGCCGCGTGGGCGCGAGAACCTCCCACGCACCCGCAGCCATCGACGAAACCGCACCGCCCCTACATCCGGCTCAAGGAAGCTGCAGCGAACAGCACATCCCTGATCGCCTCGCGGTCACCGACCTGCCCCACCGCCGCCTCCGCCGGAGGCACATGCCCCGCTGCCAGGCGGCAGAACTCTGCGCCGTCCAGGGCCACATGGGCCACCTCGTGCGCTGCGGAGCCGACCGCCGCGGGGGAGTCGAGGGGGATCAGCCACTCGCCGCCGCCCATCCCTTCGATCTCCAGGCGCAGACTGCGGCCCGGCTCGCCCGCCGGGACCAGGTGCCGGTGGTGGGGAGGCGAGGCCAGGCCGGCCCGGCGGCGGGTCGCGAGTACGTCCGGCAGGACCCGCGCCGCGAGGTCGATCATGCGGTTCATATGGCGTGGGGCGGGCGGCTCGTACGGGTAGTCGACGGCCTCGGCGATGTCCTCGGCGTGCACCCAGCACTCGAAGGCCCGGTCCAGCATCGCGTCCCGCAGCGGCAGCTCGAAGTCGCCGTAGGAGACGGCCGGCCGGGCCGGTCCCGAGTCGCTGACGAAGGACACCGTACGGACGAGGTCGTGGGTCTGCTCGCGCCAGGGGGTCCGGACGGAACGGCCCGGCGGGAAGTGCGAGGTGCGCCAGTACGCCTCGGTGCGGGCCCTGGGGGTGGGGTCCGCCCCGGCCGCGTCGCCGAGCGGGTCGTCCATGCCGAGGGCGACCGCGACCAGTCCGTCGACCGACAGCAGATGGGCGATGACCCCGGCGACCGTCGTACGACGGGTCATCGGGCCCTCCGCCTCGAACCAGCGCAGCCGCACGGGCCTGTGCCACTCGGCGTCCCCGATGTCCTGCAGCAGCGCGTCGAGCCGGGCGGCCTCCGCGTCGTACGGAGCCGCCCATCCGGGCACCGGGATGCGGGGCGGGCGCCGGTCGAGGCAGCCGTCCAGGACGCGGGTGCGCAGGCCCGGGTCCAGGTCGAGGCTCTCCGGCTGGTGCAGCAGCCCGACCGCCTCACGCAGCCGCAGCGCCTCCTCGGCGCAGGAGCCGCAGTCGCCCAGGTGCTCCTCGACGGCCGCCGTCTCGTCCGCCGAGCAGGCGGCGAGCGCCCATGCCCCGAGGAGCGACTTCAGGACGCGGTGCTCCAGGACCAGCGGGGCGGGCCGCTGCGTCGTCCCGCCGAGGTCCTCCAGGGCGGGCAGCGGTCGTCCGCCGTCCTCGACGGACGCGCGGGGCAGCGGTATGCGGGGCGGCTGGTCGGAGTCCCGGGGCATGTCGTCGCCGTCGTTCACGGGTCCGCCCGGGATGCCGTACCCCTCCTGTTGCTCGGCCTTGTCCTGCTCGTCGTGTTTGTCGCTCTTGTCCTCGAAGCCGCCCTTGCCTGCGGGGCCGTTCCTGCCGTCGGGGTCGTCCTCGCCGTCGAAGCCCCCGGGGTCGAAGCGGTCCGTGCTGCCTGCGTCGTTCACACGACACCCCCGTGACCGGGCGGTGCGCCGGCGTCGTGGGCGGTGGACAGGAGCTGCAGGCCCAGGCGGAGCCGGCGGCGGGCCTCGTCCTCGGTGACGCCGAGGTCGGCGGCGGTCTGGCGGTAGTCGCGGCGCTGGAAGTAGGCCAGGTCCAGGGCGGCGCGCAGCGGGGCGGGCATGGACGTGACGATGTAGTCGGCGCGGGCGGCGACCGAGGCGCGGCGCACCTTGCGCTCCAGGTCCTCGGCGGAGCCGCCGGAGCCCTGGGCCAGGGCGGCGGTCTCGGTGGTGCGCAGCCGCTGCACGGCGAGGCGGTGGGTCAGCGTGGCGACCCAGGAACGCAGCGGGCCCTGCCTGGGGTCGTACGCCTCGGGGTGTTCCCACACGTGCGCGAAGACGTCACGCGTGATGCCGTCGGCCGCGCGCTCGTCGCCGAGGACGCGGTGCGCCAGGCCGTGCACGAGGGAGGCGAACCGGTCGTAGAGCTCGCCGAGGGCGGCGGCCTCACCGCGTGCGAGTCGCTGCTGCATCTTGCGGTCCCAGCGGGGCGGTGCGTCCTTCTTCGTCATACGGCCCCCTCACCCCTGCCTGTTCGTCGGCCCGGCCTGCGTCCATCGTCTCCTCGAATGTAGTCGGCACCTACGACAGTGCACGTCGCTTTGTCGCAATGTGTGCAGCCTGCGTTCTGTGCCTGCCTACCCGCGCGACCTTCGATCAGACCTGATCGAACAGGATCGAAGTCGATTAAAACAAGCCTCTTCTGATCGGTTCCCGTTTCTTGCGCTGTGTTTCAGGGAACGGCCGCTGGGCAGCCGCGCTGCAAGGAAGCGTAGGAACGGCTTCCGTTTTGCGGGGGACTCCGGCGAGCGAAGGGCATGGTGGTGGCGTTCTATGTGAACGGCGGCGAGCAGGGTGACTGGACCGTGCTCCGTGTGTCGGGCGAGCTGGACCTGGTGACGTCGCCCGTGCTGCGTCAGCGGGTGCACGACGTGGTGGCCGACGGCCGCCACGGCCTCGTCCTCGACCTCTCCGAGGTCTTCTTCTGCGACTCCAGCGGCGTCGGCGTGCTCATCGCCGCCCGCCGCCTCATCCGCTCCTGCCAGGGCACCCTGCGCCTGATACTCCCGGCGCAGGGCGCGGTCGAGGGCTCGCACGTCAACCGCGTCCTCGGCGCCCTGGGCGTGCGCCGATTGTTCGACGTGTACGCCGACGTGGCGTCGGCGGTGGCGGAAGAGGCCGATCCGCTTTCGGCCTGACCTGGGCGGAAGCTGTGCAAGGGGTCGCAGCTCAGCTCCATGTGCCACACAGTTGTCCCGAAATTCCCCCGGTCTTGGCACAAGCGCCGCTTTCCCGCGCCCGGACGGTCTCCCGCGTCGTACGCTCCGACGAGATGCACCCGAGATGACGTAAGGCGGCCCGAAAGACATGGTCAGCAGCGAGTACGAGCGCAGGATCGCCGCCCGGTTCGCCACCTTCGACCAGGACGGCAACGGCTTCATCGACCGCGAGGACTTCAGCTCAGCGGCCAAGGCGCTGCTCGCCGAGTTCGCCGTGGCGGCCCGCTCCGACAAGGGCCAGGCACTGTACGGCGGAGCCGAGGCGTTCTGGCAGGGCATGGCCGGCATAGCGGACCGGGACGGCGACCAGCGCATCGACCGCGAGGAGTTCGTGAACGGCGCGGTCAAGCGCCTGCGCGACAACCCCGAACGGTTCGCCGAGATCGCCCGCCCCTTCCTGCATGCGGCCCTCGACCTCGCCGACACCGACGGCGACGGGGCCGCCACCGTCGAGGACACCGCTCGCGTGCTGAGGATCCTGGGCGTCGACGAGAGCCTCGTCCACGCCGTCGCCGCCGCGCTCGACACCGACGGCGACGGCAAGGTCGGCGAGGCGGAGATCGTCCCGGCGTTCGCCCGCTACTTCACCGTCCCCGAGTAGGCCCCTGCCGCTGGTCGGCGCCCCGCCCGTAGCGCTCCCGCAGCTGGTACTTGAGCACCTTCCGCAGGGTCTCGTTACGCGGCAGGGCGTCCACCACCTCCAGCTGCTCCGGCAGTTTGTGCACCGACAGCCCTTCCGCGCGCAGGTACGACGTCACCGCGTCCAGGGTCAGCCCAGCGGCGCCCTCGGGCCGTGCCCCCACCTCGATCACTGCGCACACGCGCTCCCCGCGCTCGGCGTCCGGCAGCCCGATCACCGCGACGTCCCCGACCGCCGGGTGGGCGGCCAGCAGGTCCTCGATCTCCTTCGCCGAGATGTTCTCGCCCTTGCGGATGATCACGTCCTTGAGCCGCCCGGTGAGGACGAGATGCCCGCTGTCCGTCACGAACCCCAGGTCACCGGTGCGCAGAAACCCCTCCCCGTCGAAGGCCTCCGCCGTCTGCGCCGGATCCAGATAGCCCTGGCACACGGCCTCCCCGCGCAGCCGCACCTCCCCGTCCACGATCCGTATCTCCATCCCCTCCGGCGGCCGCCCCTCCGTCGTCGCCAGGTTCTCCACGGTGTCGTCCGGCGCCCCCATGGTGATCATCGGCACCTCGGTCATGCCGTACCCGTGGGTGAGCTGCACCCCCATCTCCCGTACGACGGAGTGGTACACCTCCGGCGGCTTCGGCGCCCCGCCGCCCGCGAGCAGCCGTAGCGAGGGAATGACCTTCACACCCGGCTGCTTGCGCTGCTCGGCCAGGAACATCGAGTAGAACGCCGTCGACCCGCCCGCCACGGTCACCCCGTGCCTGCGGTATCCCTCCAGGGCGTCCGGCAGCGCGAACTGCTCGAACATCACCGCCGGGAAGCCGTACAGCAGCAGCATCACCGTGTAGTCGGGCCCGGCGATATGGGCGTACGGGAAGGCCATCGAGCCCACGTCTTCCGCCGAGAGCCGCAGCGCGTGCGCGAGACAGGAGCCGCCCGCTATCAGCGAACGGTCCGTGTGCAACACGCCCTTGGGGTCGGAGGTCGTACCCGAGGTCCAGTAGATCCAGCGCACCGAGGTGCCGTCGGAGGGCGGCGGGGGCAGCACCCCCGGATCGCCGTCCGGCAGCACGTCGTACGCCTCGAAGACCCCCTTCGCGCCGAGCCGCCGCGCCATCCCGGTGTGGTCGAAGCCCCGCCACTCACCGGGTACGGCGAAGAACTCGGCCTTCGACTCCCGCAGCGCGAAGCCGACCTCGCGGTCCCGGTAGAACGGGATGACCGGAGTCTGTACGGCACCCAGGCGGGCCAGCGCGAAGGACAGCAGGGCGGTCTCGATCCGGGTGGGCAGCTGCCAGGCGACCACGGTGCCGGGACGTACGCCCATGTCGTACAGACCGGCCGCGACCCGCTCGGCACGCGCGCGTAGCTCGCCGAAACTCAGCGAGCGGTCGTCCTGGAGCAGGACCGGCCGGTCGGGGGTGAGGTCGGCGCGTCGGGCGACCAGGTCCCAGAGGGTGCGGGATGCGCTCAGTGCGTGGGCGGTGTCGTTCACGGCGGCCCCCTCGTGGAGCTGACACGGAGCTGATGCTGAACTGACGGTCAGTCAGATGGTGCGCAGAGCGTAGGGCTCGGCGCCTTGTCGGTCCAGGGGTGCGCGGCTAGCCTGCTCGATGAAGCGAATCTGACGGCCCATCAGATAACTGAGTGCCCAGTGGGGGACCCATGACCGAACTGCCCCGCATCATCAGCGTCGACGACCACGTGATCGAGCCCGCCCACCTCTTCGAGACCTGGCTTCCGGAGAAGTACCGCGACCGGGGCCCGCAGGCCCTCACCGCCGGGATCGGCGAGCTCGCCTACGTCGGCGGGAAGTACCGGATCACGATGGACCCGGAGGGCCAGCCGACCGACTGGTGGATCTACGAGGACCTGAAGTTCCCGTACAAGCGGAACATCGCCGCCGTCGGCTTCGACCGCGACGAGATGACCCTGGAGGGCATCACCCGGGAGGAGATGCGGCGCGGCTGCTGGGACCCCAAGGCCCGGCTGGAGGACATGGACCTCAACCACGTCGAGGCCAGCCTCTGCTTCCCGTCCTTCCCGCGCTTCTGCGGGCAGACCTTCGCCGAGGCGCACGACAAGGAGGTCGCGCTGGCCTGTGTGCGCGCCTACAACGACTGGATGGTCGAGGAGTGGTGCGGCGACAGCGGCGGCCGGCTCATCCCCCTGTGTTTGATCCCGCTGTGGGACGTGGAGCTGGCGGTCGCGGAGATCCGGCGCAACGCCGCACGCGGGGTGAAGGCGGTGACCTTCTCCGAGATCCCCACCTACCTGGGCCTGCCCTCCATCCACTCCGGCTACTGGGACCCGTTCTTCGCGGTCTGCCAGGAGACCGGGACGGTCGTCAACATGCACATCGGCAGCAGCTCCCAGATGCCGGCCGCCTCCCCTGACGCACCCCCCGCCGTACAGGCCTCGCTGAGCTTCAACAACGCCATGGCCTCGATGATGGACTACCTGTTCAGCGGGGTCCTGGTGAAGTTCCCGACCCTCAAACTCGCCTACTCCGAAGGGCAGATGGGCTGGATCCCGTACGCCCTGGAGCGCGCCGACGACGTCTGGGAGGAACACCGCGCCTGGGGCGGGGTGCGCGACCTGGTCCCGGAGCCGCCGTCGACGTACTACTACCGGCAGATGTTCTGCTGCTTCTTCCGCGACAAGCACGGGGTCGCGTCGCTGGACGTGGTCGGCCGGGACAACGCCACCTTCGAGACGGACTATCCGCACGTCGACTCGACCTTCCCGCACACCAAGGAGGTCGCCCTCGACCATGTGAAGGGCCTCGACGACGAGACCGTCTACAAGCTGATGCGGGGCAACGCGATCCGCATGCTGGACCTGGACTTCGACCGCTGATGGATCTTTCGTACACGCCCGAGGAGGAGGAGTTCCGGGCGGGGCTGCGGGAGTGGCTCGGCAAGGTGCTGCCGACGCTGCCCGCGAAGCCCTCCCCGGACGACTGGCCGGGGCGCAGGGCGTACGACCTCGGCTGGCAGCGGATGCTGTACGACGCCGGGTACGCCGACGTCCACTGGGACGCCTCCCCGACCACCCGGCTGATCTTCCTGGAGGAGACCGAGAAGGCCGGCGCCCCCTATGTGGGCGCGAACTTCGTCGGACTGCTGCACGCCGGGCCGACCGTCGCCGCTGAGGGGACCGACGGGCAGCGGGCGCGCTGGCTGCCGCCGATCCTGCGCGGCGAGGAGGTCTGGTGCCAGGGCTTCAGCGAACCGGACGCCGGGTCCGACCTCGCGTCGCTGCGCACGCGCGCGCGTAGGGACGGCGACGACTATGTGGTGACCGGGTCCAAGATCTGGACCTCGCACGCCGAAGTGGCCGACTGGTGCGAGCTGTTGGTCCGTACGGATCCGGCGGCGCCGAAGCATCGCGGGATCACCTGGCTGGCCATGCCCATGTCCTTGCCGGGCATCACCGTACGACCGCTGCGGACCCTCGCCGGGTCGGCCGAGTTCGCGGAGGTGTTCCTCGACGACGTACGGGTGCCGGTCGCGAACCGGGTCGGGGACGAGAACGACGGCTGGCGCGTGACCATGGTGACGCTGTCGTTCGAGCGCGGTACGGCGTTCGTGGGAGAGGTGGTCGCCTGCCGGCGGGTGCTGGGCGAACTCGCCGCGGAGGCGCGGAGGCGCGGCCGCTGGGACGACCCCCTGCTCCGGCGGCGCCTGGGGAGGCTGAATGCGGAGTTCCGGGGGCTGTGGCGGCTGATCCAGTGGAACGTGAGCGAGGCGGAGGGCGGTTCCGGGGTCCCGGGAGTCGGGGGTTCGGTTTTCAAACTGCGGTATTCGCATGCGCGGCAGGAGTTGTACGACGCCGCTGCCGCGGTTCTGGGGGCGGATGCCCTGGACCTGGACCGACCCTGGACGCTCGACCGGCTGTCGTCGCTGTCGTACACCATCGCTGCCGGGACCTCGCAGATTCAGCAGAACATCGTGGCCGAGCGGATCCTCGGGTTGCCGAAGGGGCGGTGAGCGGTGCGGTTCCAATTGACCGTTGAGCAGCGGGCTTTGCGGGACGTCGTGCGGGGTGTGATCGGTCGTGGGTACGGCGGTGCAGGACCCGGCGCTTGCCAGCCCCGTCTCGACCGGGTCCTGTGGCGCACTCTCGGAGAGCTGGGCTTTTTCTCTCTACGACTGTCCGAAGTGGACGGAGGGGCCGGACTCGGGCTGTCAGAGGCCGTGTTGGCGTTCGAGGAAGCCGGGCGGGCGCTGGTGCCCGGGCCGCTCGTGGCCACGCATCTGGCGGCCGGCGAGGTACCCGGGGCCGCCACCGGGGAAGTTGTCGTGGCCGCTGCGAACGGCCGGACCGTGGAGTGGCTGGACGAGGCGGACGTCGTACGGCCGGGCGCCGAGGGAGCCGTACCGCTGCGGTCGGTGGACCCGTTGACGCCGCTGCACCGAGTGCCCGCACCGGCAGCCCCGGACCCCGTCGCAGACCTCCTCACCGCCGCCGAGCAGCTCGGCACGGCCACGCGTGTGTGCGAGTTGGCCGTGCAACACGCCCGGACGCGTGAGCAGTTCGGGCAGCCGATCGGGGCCTTCCAGGCGGTCAAGCATCTCTGTGCGCAGATGCTGGTGCGCGCCGAAGTGGCCCGCGCCGCGGTCTACGCGGCCGCCGTCACCGCCGACCGCAGCGACATCGCAGCGGCCCGGCTGCTCGCCGACGAGGCCGCCGTGCGCGGCGCCCGCGACTGCCTCCAGGTGCACGGCGGCCTGGGCTTCACCTGGGACTCCGAGGTGCATCTGCATCTGAAGCGGACATGGGTGCGGGCGCAACGTGGCGGCGGCGTCACGGAGAGTGAGGAACTGCTCGCGGCCGATCTGGTGACCTGAACGGCGCCGGCCTGGGATGTCACGGAGGTCGCGCTCGCAGTTGTCGCGGATTGTGGCATACCGGAATTACGGAGCGTTGATATCGGGTTGTGTCCTACGCGTGACCCGTCACGTCCTGGAGTCGGCGTCCCGCTCCGGTACCTTCTGTGGGATGCGAGAGGCTGCGAGCATGAGCCGTACCGGTGTTGCCCCCGGGGTGATGCCGGAACAGGCCTGTTCGAGTCCCCGCAATGAGCGTCGCACAGTATGCCGCACGGGTACTCCTTCGCGCTGGAATATGCCCGAAGCGCTTGTTGGCGTGACTGTACGTCAACCATGCTGTCTCTTAAGGGATTCACGTTCCGTGACCCTTGCTCTGGGCTCTGCACTGGCCATTGTTCTGGTCATGCAGAAAATGGCTACGATCGTGGCCCTCGTTGCGGCGCGCGCGTGGCGCGAGGTCATGTGTCCGCCGGTTCGGATGGTGTGAGCGGTGCAGGTGCTTCAGGTGCAGCTGGAAGTCCGGCCCGACCCCGCTGAGGTGGGGCGAGCCCGGAGGTGGGCGCGTTCCCGCCTCGCCGGGTCCGGGATAGAGGCCGACGAGCCGCTCGCCGAGACGTTGATCCTGCTCGTCTCCGAACTGGTGACCAACGCCGTTGTGCACACCGGCTGTCCGGCCGTGCTCCGGCTCTCCCTGCCCGGCGTGGCCGCCGAATCGGCCACCGTCCGCCTCGAGGTGGCCGACACCAGCGACCGGGCCCCCGTGCCCCGGTGTGCCGACGGTGACGCGACCGGCGGTCGTGGCCTCGCCCTCGTCGACGGTCTCGCCGACCGCTGGGGCTGGAGCCCCGAGGGTGCGGGCAAGCGCATCTGGTGCGAACTCGACCGCTGCGCACAGACCCGGCAGACCGCACAGGCCTGCGTCGGCGGCGCAACGGCGTACGAGGGGCTGGCGTTCGAGGCGGTGTGACCAGCGCACGGGTGCGGAAGGTCCGTCAGCTCCGGTGCACGGTCGCAGAAACCGCTCTCATGCTCCTGGCCGGCTGAAGCGATGCGCCGGGATGTGCTTCCGTGCGCGCCCGCGACAAATTGGGCTTAAGTAATAAATCCCCTTACGGGTGTTGACGCATCGTGTCCGTTTGATCACGCTTGTGGTCAGCGATTCGCCGCGAGGGGACGACGAGGGCTTCGGTGACGGGAGCCCTCGACGAGTGTGGATCGTGATTCGGCGTCGGCTTCCTCGGGGCCAAGGGGAGCCGGGGCGGGTGCGCCGGAGTCGGTCGGCGGCGCGTGGTGCCGTGCTCGGGGCGGGAGCACCGCGCCGCCGGTCGACGAACCTCACAGAATGGCGACGGGGGCCACCGGAGTGCCCGTCGCACCGACGAAGGGCTCGGGCATCGCCGACAGCAGGAACGTGTACCCGCCCGCTTCTCCACAGGCTGTGGACAACTCTTCGAGATTCCAGTTCTGGCCCTGCAGCATTCCCATCTCCACCAGGTCGAGCGCGTGCACGGGCAGCCACAGGTCCTCGATCTCGGGCGGGAAGATCTCGAATGTGAGGGTGTCGTTCGCGACGGCGGCGACATCGCGCGTGTGGAACCACTCCGGGGTGCGGATCGACAGTCCCGGGGAGGGATAGCCGTACGCGTGACTGTCCCCGGCGAGGCAGACCTGGATCTGCCCGGTGCGTACGAGCACGATGTCGCCGGCACACACGCGCGTACCGGCCATTTCCTCGGCGGCCTCCAGGTCTTCGGGGGTGACCGCGTGCCCGCCCTCCAGCCGGTCGACGCCACGCGCGCGTGCCACATCCAGCAGCACCCCGCGCGAGACGATGTGCCGCGCCTTGTCGATGCCGCTGAACTCGGCGCCGCCGTGCGCGGTGACGGTGCCGGCGGGGCGGCCGTTGTAGAGCCGGCCCGAGTGCGAGACATGGGGCAGCGCATCCCAGTGGGTGGCGGCCTGCAAGCCCATGGTCACGGCGTCGTCGCTGCACGCCACCGACCCCGGGCCGAACAGCTCCTGGTTGATCTGCACCATCGCGTGCAGCGGATTGACCCGGCCCGGGATCATGCCGGTCTGCACGCCGTCCTGCTGCAGGGGCAGCGCGAGGGGGATGCGGCGGCCCGTGCGGACGGTCGCGGCGGCCTGGCGTACGACCTCGTCGGTGATCAGGTTGAGGGTGCCGATCTCGTCGTCGGCGCCCCAACGGCCCCAGTTGTTCACGCGCTTGGCGATCTCGAAGAACTCCGCGGGCATCGACATCGGCTCTCCCCGGGGCTTGTCTCCAGGTATCTGACGGGTCATAAAATCTAACGGTCCGTCAGAAACCGCGGGAAGGGGCCGGACGTGGGGAACTTCTTGGCAGGCAAGGTCGTCGCCGTGACGGGCGCCGGACGGGGCATCGGCCGTGCGGTGGCGCTGGCCGCGGCGGCCGAGGGGGCGAAGGTCGTCGTCAACGACTACGGGGTCGCCGTCGACGGGGCCTCGCCCACCAGCGAGGTCGCCGAGGGTGTCGTCAAGGAGATCGAGGCGGCGGGCGGGGAGGCCGTAGCGGTGGCCGACGACGTGTCCACGATGGCCGGCGGGCAGCGGGTGGTCGACGTCGCGGTCTCGACGTACGGGCGGCTCGACGGGGTGGTGTGCGTTGCCGGGATCCTGCGTGAACGGATGCTGTTCAACATGTCCGAGGAGGAGTGGGACCCGGTCGTGGCCACCCATCTGAAGGGTACGTTCACGGTGTTCCGGGCGGCCTCGGCGGTGATGCGGGTGCAGCGGGCGGGAACCCTGATCGGGTTCACCAGCGGCAATCACCAGGGGTCGGTCTCGCAGGCGAACTACAGCGCGGCGAAGGGCGGGATCATCTCGCTGGTGCGGAGCGCTGCGCTGGGCTTGAACAAGTACGGGGTGAGTGCCAATGCGGTGGCGCCTGTTGCCCGTACGCGGATGTCGGCGAACGTTCCCATGGAGCTGACGGAGATCGGGGAGCCGGAGGATGTGGCTGCCCTGGTGGTGTATCTGCTGTCCGACCGGGCGAAGGAGCAGGGGATCACCGGGCAGGTGTACACGATTGCGGGGCCGAAGCTGGCGGTTTGGGCTCAGCCGCGTGAGCTTCGCTCGGCGTATGCCGAGGGTTCCTGGACTCCGGAGCGGATTGCGGAGTTCCTGCCGGGGACGGTGGGGGTGGATCCGATGCCGATGCTCTTGCGGTTGGACGCGATGGAAAAGGCGGCGGCACGCGGTGACAGGCCTAACGCCTAAGAGCTCGGGGGCCTTGTGGTTTGGCGGGCGCGGGTTGTTTGTGGCTTGTCGCGCCCACGCGGCGGAGCCGCAAATCGACACAGCCCCGCGCCCCTAGGGAGCTCATGCTGACCGGGCGGTGAGAGGAGACCCCCAGTGGACTTTGGGTTCAGTGGCGAGGATGAGGCGTTTCGTTTGGAGGCGAAGGCGTGGCTGTCGGGGCACGCCGAGGCCTGGCAGGACCGTCGTGCTTGGGAGCGCACTCTCGGGAAGGCCGGCTGGATCGGGCTCGGGTGGACGGAAGCCAGGTACGGCAATCGGACTGCCACGCTCACCCAGCAAGTCGTCTGGGCCGAGGAGTACGCGCGGTCTGGAGCTCCGCCGCGGTCGGGGCATATTGGGGAGAAGTTGCTGGCCCCCACCCTTCTCGCGCACGGGACGCCGGACCAGAAGAGCCGTTTTCTTCCTCCCGTTGCCGCCGGTGACGAGTTGTGGTGCCAGGGGTACAGCGAGCCCGGTGCCGGGTCCGATCTGGCGGGGGTTCGGACCGCGGCCGTACGGGACGGGGCGGGGTACCGGATCAGCGGGCAGAAGATCTGGACCTCGCTGGCGCACGAGGCCGACTGGTGCTTTGTGCTGGCCCGGACGGAACCCGGGTCCCGTCGGCACCATGGGCTGACGTTCCTCCTCGTCCCCATGGACCAGCCGGGGCGGATCGAGGTGCGGCCCATTCGGCAGCTGACCGGGACCAGCGACTTCAACGAGGTCTTCTTCGACGGGGCACGCGCGCGCGTGGAGCACGTCGTCGGGGGCGATGGGGGCGGGTGGAAGGTCGCGATGAGTCTGCTCGGGTTCGAGCGGGGGGTTTCCACGCTGGCCCAGCAGATCGGGTTCGCCGGGGAGCTGGGGCGGGTGGTGCGGGCCGCCGTGGAGACGGGGGCGGTCACCGATCCCGTCGTACGGGAGCGGCTGGTGCGGCAGTGGGCCGAGCTGCGGGCCATGCGGTGGAACGCGCTGCGGACGCTGGGGGGTGCCGGGGATGCCGGGGCGTCCAGCGTGGCCAAGTTGTTGTGGGGCGGCTGGCATCAGCGGCTCGGGGAGCTGGCGATGCAGGTGCGCGGGGCCGCGGCGGGGGTCGGGCCGGTGGACTGGTCGCCTGCGGCGCCGTACGAACTCGACTCGTTGCAGCAGCTGTTCCTGTTCTCCCGGGCCGACACGATCTACGGCGGTTCGGACCAGGTCCAGCGCACGATCATCGCCGAGCGTGTGCTCGGCCTGCCCAGGGAGCCCAAGGGGGTCTTCTGATGCGCGGTGTGGTGTTCGACGGCAAGCGGCTCGAGGTCGTGGACGACCTGGAGGTTCGGGAGCCGGGGCCGGGGGAGGTGCAGGTCGCTATCTCGGCAGCCGGGTTGTGCCACAGCGATCTGTCTGTGGTGGACGGGACCATACCTTTCCCCGTTCCTGTGGTGCTCGGGCATGAGGGGGCGGGGGTGGTGGAGGCCGTCGGTGCCGGGGTCACGCATGTGAGAGTGGGTGATCATGTCGCGCTGTCCACGCTGGCCAACTGCGGTACGTGCGCGGAGTGCGACCGGGGGCGGCCGACGATGTGCCGGCAGGCGATCGGGCGTCCGGGGCAGCCGTTCGTGCAGGGCGGGCGGCCGGTCCACCAGTTCGCCTCCAACTCGGCGTTCGCGGAGCGGACCGTGGTGAAGGCGGTGCAGGCGGTCCGGATTCCCAAGGACATCCCCCTGCCGGCCGCCGCACTGATCGGATGCGGGGTGCTGACCGGGGTGGGCGCCGTGCTCAATCGGGCGAGGGTCGACCGTGGGGACAGCGTGCTCGTCATCGGCACCGGCGGCATCGGACTCAACGTCATCCAGGGCGCGCGGATCGCGGGCGCACTGCGGATCGTCGCCGTCGACGCGAACCCGGCGAAGGAGGCGGTGGCCCGGCAGTTCGGGGCGACGCACTTCCTGACGTCGACGCAGGCGGTGAAGGAGATCCTGCCCACGGGAGCCGACCACGCCTTCGAGTGCGTCGGGCGGGTGGAACTGATCCGGCAGGCGATCGACCTGCTCGACCGGCACGGCCAGGCGGTCCTGCTGGGCGTGCCCGCGGCGACCGCGGAGGCCTCGTTCCTCGTCTCCTCCATGTACCTGGACAAGTCCATCCTGGGCTGCCGGTACGGCTCTTCGCGCCCGCAGCGGGACATCGCGCTCTACGCCGACCTGTACCGCGAAGGACGGCTGCTGCTGGACGAACTGGTGACCGAGACCTACCCGATCGAGGACTTCGAGAAGGCGAAGGCGGACGCGGAGGCGGGGCGGGTGGCCAGGGGGGTGCTCACTTTCTGACGCGGGGCAGCCGGCGCCGGGTTGTCCACAGGCCCGTGGAAATCCGATGGGTCACTGTCAGTCTCGCCCCCTACCGTCTTCGCATGAGCTACCGCGATGTCGCCTCCAAAAAGGTCCTGGTCTGGGCCTGCACGTCCGTCGGCGCCCGTATGCCGGTGGCGATGGCGCCGCTCGCCCTGGTCTTCCTGGTACGCGGACGCCCTGGAGGGTATGCGCTGGGCGCGGCCGTCGCCGCGGTCTATGTGCTCGGCGAGATCATCGGCGCGCCTCTCCTCGGCATGCGGTTGCGCCCCGAACGTGCCCGCCCTCAACTGGCGGTGGGGCTCGGCGTCGGAGCGGGCAGTTTCGCGGGAATCGGGGTGCTTCCCGACACGCAGCCCGTGGTTCTCGGCGCGTTGGCGTTCCTCGCCGGTGCAGCGCCGGCCGCCGCGGCCGGGGGACTACGAGCGCTGCTCACCGGCCTGGTTCCCGAACGGGCCGCGTCGCAGGCGCTGTCCGCCGAGTCGATGCTGGTGTCGGGCGTATGGGCCGTCTCCCCGTCCGCCGTCACCGGCCTCGCCCTCGGTGTCGCACCGCGCGCCCCGTTGCTGCTCGCGGCCGCCCTGATGGCGTCGTCGGTCGCGGGTCTGTGCCTGCTGCCGGCCGGCTGGGACGCACAGAACACAGGGGAGGAGGACGGCGAGGGGCGGGCGGGCAAGTCCCCACTCCGGCTGCTGGCCGGTGCCTGGCCGCTGTTCGTCACGGGCGCGGCCGGTCTCGCCCTGCTCGGTCTCGCCGAGCTCGTCCTGCCCGCTCTCCTGCAACAGCGGGGTACGGGCGTCGGCTGGTCCGGGCCGATGCTGACCGGACTGGCGGTGGGCGGCGGGCTCGGCGCCTTTCTGCACGGCCTGCGCGCCTGGCCGGGGCTGCTGCGCACCCGCAGCGCCGTGCTGATGGTGGCGGTGATGATCTGCGTGACGCTCGTCGCGCTGATACCGGACCCGGCGGGGATCGCGGTCGCGCTGGTCGTCGGCGGCATGCTCCAGTCGGCGGTGCTGCTCGTCCGCACGCTGTCGCTGCGCGAGGCGCTTCCGCCCGGCGCCCAGGCGGCCGGTTACTCGGTCATGTATGCGGCTTCGGGCGCGGGTTATGCGGTCACCGGCTCTCTCGCCGGAGCCCTGCTGCGGGTGGCGGCGCCCTCCACGGCGATCCTCTGCGGTGTGGCCCTGACCCTGGTGCTCACCGCGATCGGCTGGTGGGGCGAGGTCCGCCGCGCCCGGCGGTCACCTCACGGCGCCGACACCGCCGTAATGCCCGGGACCGCTGCCGGTAGACCTCTCGCGGCCCTCCCCGGCACGGAAAGTACGGCGATACGCGGTGGGTGTGACCCCCAGGAGTGTCTGTAGGTGCTGTCGCATCGACTGGGCCGTGCCGAAGCCTGACTGCTGGGCCACCTGGTCGACGGACAGGCCGGTCGACTCCAGGAGGTGTCGGGCGCGCTCCACGCGCTGCTGGGTGAGCCACTGGCCGGGGCTGACGCCGGCCTCCTCGCGGAAGCGGCGGGTGAAGGTGCGTACCGACATGGACTCCTGCGCGGCCATGTCGCGGAGCTGGATCGGCTCGTGCAGGCGGCCCAGGGCCCAGGCGCGGGCAGCCGTCGTGGTCGCCAACTGGGGCTCGGGGAGCGGGCGTTGGATGTACTGCGCCTGGCCGCCGTCGCGGTGCGGGGGTACGACCGTAAGGCGGGCGATCTCGTTGGCGACGGCGGTGCCGTGGTCACGGCGCACCATGTGCAGGCACAGGTCGATGCCGGCCGCGACGCCGGCCGAGGTCAGGATGTCGCCGTCGTCGATGAACAGCACGTTCGGGTCGACGTCGATCTTCGGGAAGAGGCGTTGCAGCTGGTCGGTCTCCGCCCAGTGCGTGGTCGCGGGGCGGCCGTCGAGGTAGCCGGCCGCGGCGAGCACGAACACGCCGGTGCAGATGGAGGCGAGCCGGGTGCCGGGCCGGATGTGGGCGAGCGCGGCGGCCAGCTCGTCGGTGAGGACGCCCTCCTCGAAGACCGGGCCGAGTTCGTACGACGCCGGGACGACGACCGTGTCGGCGGTGGCCAGGGCCTGAGGGCCGTTCTCGATCTGGATGGTGAAGTCGGCGTCGGTCTCCACCGGGCCCGGTGGCCGGATCGAGCAGGTCACGACCTCGTACAGATGGCGCCCACGGGCGTCCTTGGGGCGCCCGAAGATGCGGTGCGGGATGCCCAGCTCGAAGGGGAGCAGGCCGTCGAGGGCCAGGACGACCACGCGGTGCGGACGGAACTCCGGGTCAGCCGGGTCACTGCTCATGGCCCGATCCTAGCGAATGCTGTCCTTCGGGCCAGTGGATGCGCTCGGTTCCGGCCTGGATCCTCTATGTCGTGACCCAGACAACCGAACCCACAGCAGTCGAAACGGCTCCCGAGTCCGGGCGATCCCCTCGCACCCGCATCCACCGGGCGTGGTTCGTCGCCGCCGTCACCTTCGTGACGATCATCGGTGCGGCCGCCTTCCGCTCGCTTCCCGGCCTGCTCATCGACCCGCTGCACCAGGAGTTCGGCTGGTCACGCGGCACGATCGGGGCCGCGGTCTCCGTCAACCTCGCGCTGTACGGCCTCACCGCCCCGTTCGCGGCGGCGCTGATGGACCGCTTCGGCATCCGCAAGGTCGTGGCCCTCGCCCTGACCGTGATCGCGCTCGGCTCGGGCCTGACGGTGTGGATGACCGCCGCCTGGCAGCTGCTGCTGTGCTGGGGTCTGCTGGTGGGTCTGGGGTCCGGGTCGATGGCGCTTGCTTTCGCCGCGACCGTGACCAACCGCTGGTTCACCGAGCGCCGTGGCCTGGTCACGGGCGTCCTCACCGCCGCCTCGGCCTCCGGCCAGCTGATCTTCCTGCCGCTGCTGTCCTGGATCGTCCAGCACCACAACTGGCGTCCGGCGGCCGTCACGGTGGCCCTCGCCGCCCTCGCGGTCGTCCCCTTCGTCTGGCTGCTGCTGCGCGACCACCCGGCGGACGTGGGCGTGAAGCCGTACGGCGCGAAGGAGTTCGTGCCGAAGCCGGAGCCCGCGGTGGGGGCCGCCCGCCGGGCCGTGAACGTCCTGTTCTCGGCGTCCCGCACCGGCACCTTCTGGCTGCTGGCCGGCACCTTCGCGATCTGCGGCGCCTCCACCAACGGGCTGATCCAGACCCACTTCGTGCCCGCCGCCCACGACCACGGCATGCCCGTCACGGCGGCGGCCTCGCTGCTCGCGGTCATCGGTGTGTTCGACGTGGTCGGCACGATCGCCTCCGGCTGGTTCACGGACCGCTTCGAACCGCGCCGGCTGCTGGCGGTCTACTACGCCCTGCGCGGCATCTCGCTGCTCTTCCTGCCGATGCTCCTGGCCCCGTCGGTACACCCCCCGATGCTGTTCTTCATCGTCTTCTACGGCCTCGACTGGGTCGCCACCGTCCCGCCGACCGTCGCCCTGTGCCGGGAGCAGTACGGCGACGACAGCGCCATCGTCTTCGGCTGGGTCCTCGCCTCCCACCAGGTCGGCGCCGCACTCGTGGCCTTCCTCGGGGGCGTCGCGCGTGACGTCTTCGGCTCGTACGACATGGTCTGGTACGCCTCCGGCGCGCTGTGCGCCGTGGCTGCGCTGATGGCGCTGGTGATCCGGCGGAGGCCGACGGTTCCCGTGCCGGCCGTGGCCTGAACCGGCTTGAAGGGAAGGGCACGTGCTTGCCGGGTGCCCAGGTCGAGGCCTGGACACCCGCCGTGCTGTCGTGCGTCCTTGGGTGGATGCCTCTAGGCCGTCACTCCCTGTCCGACGCCATCATGTCGACGCATTCAACGAGCGCCGCGTGCAACGGCGGCACGAGGGCGGCGAGTTCGGTGTCCGACGCCTTGCCCGCCTCCAATACGGCACCGACGACCGCCGCCAGGACGGCGGCGCTCTCCAGGGCGCGATCGTCGGCCAGCGCCTCAAGAAGACCACCGGGGCGCGCAATCACGAACGCCTCCTTGCCGGTGGCCGGATCGACGCCGAGGCTACGGGGATGCCGTGCGTTCATACGGCGGCCTCCCAGGGGAAGCAGCGCCATTCGTGTTGGTCACGCTCGCGTTCCCATTCGACGACGTAGGGACGGACCAGGGGCTGGCCGTCGGCGGCGACGACGTCCGTCAGGTACGGGAGCGACCGGCGTACGGGCATGGGACTGCGGGCTGGAAGGGGCGGACAGGATGTGGAAGATGGTGCTGCAGCGGCGCGGTGCGCTCCGCGCGGAGGCAGGAAGAGGCTCAGGATCGCGGCCAGTAGGCTGCGCATAGGTCGACTCCTGTTCAGTCGGCTCAGCCTCGGCATGGAAGCTCTCATCCTTCCCGCCGGGGCGTTTTCATGACGTCCCATGGCATCGACTTGTATCGACTTGATGCGAGACGTATCTCGAAGAGCGCACATCAATCCACTTGCTTAGCGTCGACTTCATGAATCCTGACGCTGAGATTGATCATGGCGCTCCGCTGACCCCGTACCGGCAACTTGCCGAGATCCTGCGTGCGCAGATTCAGCGCGGCGACTGGCAGCCGGGGCGGATGCTGCAGAGTGAGGCTCAGCTTGTGCAGCGGTACGGGATCGCACGGACGACCGTCCGGCGGGCGCTTGGTCTGCTGGCCGATGAGGGCTGGGTGTACGCCGTACCTCAGCGGGGATGGTTCGTCTCCGACCCTTTGCCGCCGTCGCCCGAAATCCCTGCGTAGCCGAGTCGGCCGTCGGCCCTCTCCGAGCCGCGTGAGCCGCCAGACTGGAGCCTATGGACCTTGATCGCAGTCGCCCGCTGTGGCGGCAGATCGCAGCGGAGATCATCCGGCGCATCAAAGACGGCATGTATCCGCCGGGAAGCCGCGTGCCGTCCACCCTGGAGATCGCGCAGGAGTTCGGCGTGGTGAACGCGACGGCGGCGAAGGCCATGCGACAACAGGGCTGGACGCGGGGCGAAGTCGGGCTGGGAACCTTCGTGGTCGACCCCTTGCCACCCTCCCCCGTAACCCCCGAATCCTCCGCCTAGTCCCGTCGGGTCTCAGCTTCCGCCGAGCCGCCCGAACCGCCCCTGATGGAAGATCAGCGGTCCGTCGGGGGCCTCGCCCGTGCCGAGGGCGTCCACCCGGCCGACCACGATCAGGTGGTCGCCACCCGTGTGCACCGCGTGGATGGTGCAGTCGATCCACGCGGGCGCACCGGTCAGGCGCGGTGCCCCGGAGACCGGGGCCGCGTCGTAGGCGACCCCCGCGAACTTGTCCGCGCCGCTCACCGCGAAGCCCCGGCACAACTCGCCCTGTCCGGCGCCCAGGACGTTGACGCAGAAGACGCCCGCGCGGGCGATGCGCGGCCACGTCGTCGACGTACGGCCGACCATGAAGGCGACCAGGGGCGGGTCGAGGGAGAGGGAGGAGAAGGACTGGCAGGCGAAGCCGGCGGGGCCGGTGGGGCCCTCCTCGTCGTCGGCCGCCGGTGCGGTGATGACGGTGACGCCCGTCGCGAAGTTGCCCAGGACGCTGCGGAACTCGGCCGGGTCGACCGGCGCCCGCTCGTCCGCCCCCACGCACCGCAGCTCCGGGCGCGGCAGCGCTTCTACGGGGGCCGGGGCGCCGGCCGACCTGAGGTAGCGGACGGCGGCGGCGGCCGCCCCTGCGTGTCCCATCACCCCTCCATTGAAGCTGACGCCTCGTCAGATGGGAAGGTCAGCGGCCCTTGTACTCCGGGATTCTGCGCTCCACGAAGCTCCGTACGCCTTCCTGGGCGTCCTCGCTCGTCATGTTGATCTCCTGGGCGGCCGCCTCGGCGGCGAAGGCCGTGGCCCGGTCGGTGTCGAGGGAGGCGTTGACCAGCTGCTTGGTGAGGGCGAGGGCGCGAGTGGGGCCGGTGGCGAGGCGTTCCGCCCATTCGCGGGCCGTCCTGTCCAGGTCGGCGTCCGGGACGACCCGGTTGACCAGGCCCAGGCGTTCGGCGTCGGCCGGGGACAGCGCGTCGCCGAAGAACATCAGCTCCTTGGCGCGGTGCGGGCCGATCAGACGGGGGAGGAGATACGCCCCGCCGCCGTCCGGGACCAGCCCCCGCCGTACGAACACCTCGATGAACCTGGCCGACTCCGCGGCCAGTACGAGATCGCAGGCGAGCGCGAGATGGGCGCCGAGGCCGGCCGCCGTGCCGTTCACCGCCGCGATCACCGGCTTCTCGCAGTCCAGCACGGCGGCGATCAGGCGCTGGGCGCCCATGCGCAGAACGCGGGCCACGTCGCCGGCGACCCGCTCACCGGCGCCCGAGCCGCCCCGCAGATCGGCTCCCGCACAGAATCCACGCCCGGTTCCGGTGATGACGACGGCTCGTACGGCCGGGTCCGCGGAGGCGTCGCCGAGCAGTCGGACGATGCGTTCGCGCTGGTCAGGAGTGATGGCGTTGAGGGCTTCGGGGCGGTTGAGGGTGATGCGGCAGACCTGGTTGTCAGTGGCGTGCTGTACCAATGACTCAGCGGAAATTTCCGGCTCGGAACTCTTCGCACCGGTACGGGGGGAATCAGGCATGTTCATCTCATTACGTATGTTCATCTCAGCGGCACACCGCCAGGGCGTCCAGTGCCACGGCCCCCTGCCCCCTGGGCAGCACCATCAGCGGGTTGATGTCGAGCTCCGCGAGGTCGTCCCCCAGTTCCAGCGCCATGCGCTGCACCCGCAGGACGACCTCGACGAGCGCGTCGAGGTCGGCCGCGGGACGCCCCCGGACCCCGTCGAGCAGAGCCCGCCCGCGCAGGTCGCAGAGCATGTCCCGGGCCTGCTCCTCACCGAAGGGCGGCACGCGCACGGCTACGTCGTGCAGCACCTCCACCAGCACCCCGCCGAGCCCGACGGTCACGGTCGGCCCGAACAGCTCGTCGTGCGTGACGCCGACGACCATCTCCACGCCCCGCTCGACCATCTGGCAGACCAGCACGCCGTCCAGGGACACGCCCTCGTAGCGCGCGATGTCGGTCAGCTCCCGGTAGGCGTCCCGGACCTGGCTGGCGGAGGTGAGCTCGATCTTGACCAGTCCCAGCTCGGTCTTGTGGGCGATCTGCCCGCCGGAGGCCTTCATCACCACCGGATAGCCCACCTGGCCCGCCGCGCGTACGGCCGCTGCCGCGCTGGTCACCAACTGCTCGCGCGGTACGCGGATTCCGTACGCCCTCAGCAGCTGTTTCGCCGCGTGTTCGCTGAGCTGCCTGCCCGGGCGCATCAGTGCCTGCGCCTTGCGGAAGGAGGGCGAGGTGGTGCGGGGGGCCTCGTCGAAGGGGGAGCGGTAGCCGGTGATGAAGCGGTGGTGGTCGAGGTAGGCGCGGACGGCGGTGATGCAGTTCGCGACGGTGCGGAAGGTGGCCACCCGGGAGGAGCCGAGAAGGACCTCGCGGTAGGCCGGCTCGGTGCCGACAGGGGAGCCCCACACGACGCAGACCAGCTTGTCCGTCCGCTCGGCGGCGTCCACCAGATCCTGGACGAGCTTGTCGCTGAGGGGAGGGAAGGGACCGGTGATCGGGCAGATCAGGACGCCGACCTCGGGGTCGTCCAGGATCGCGTCGATGATCTTCCGGCCGCGCCGGTCGCCGACCGGATGCCCACCGTTGTCGACCGGGTTGGCCACGCTCAGGTAGTCCGGTATCCACTGGTGCAGTTCGGCCTGCTTGGCCTGGGAGAGGACCGGCAGCCGCAGCCCCGCCTCGGTCGCCAGGTCGGCGAAGTGCGCGCCCGTGCCGCCCGAGATCGAATACACGACGACGCCCTCCGCGCGCGGCGGCCGGGCGCGCGCCAACAGGGCGGCGGTGTCCTGGAGTTCGTCGAGCCCGTCCACCCGGATCACGCCGAACTGCCGCATCGCCGCGTCCACCACCGTGTCCGCGCCGGTCAGCTTGCCGGTGTGTGAGGCGGCCGTGCGGGCGCCGGTCTCGGTGCGGCCCACCTTGACGGCGACGACCGGCACCCCGCGCCGTGCGGCCCGGTCGGCCGCGAGCAGGAAGGACCGGCCGTCCTTCAGTCCCTCGACGTAGCAGGCGATGGCGCCCACCTCGGGCCGTTCGGCGAAGTAGGAGATGAAGTCGGCGGTCTCCAGGTCGGCCTCGTTGCCGGTGGGTGCCCAGTGGGAGAGCCGGATGCCGAGTTCCTGGAGGGAGAAGACGGGCCTGCCCTGGTGTCCGGACTGGGTGATGAGCGCGATGGCCGGTCCGTCGAGGTCGTCCCGGAACCGCTCGAAGGCGTTGAGGTTGGTGTTGGGCCCGAGCAGCCGCATCCCGGAGCGCCGTACGGCCATCGCCAGACGCTCCTGCGCGGCCGCACCCTCCGCACCGGTCTCCGCGAACCCGGAGGCGAAGACCACCGCGAACTTCACCTTGGCCTCGGCCAGCTCCTCGAGCACCGGAAGGGGATCGGAGATCAGCAGTACGGCGAGATCGACCTGCTCGGGCAGGTCGGCGACGGAAGGGGAGCAGGGTTTGCCGAAGACCGACGGGCGGCTCGGATGGACGGGGTGCAGTCGCGCCCCGACCCGCTCGGCCCAGGCCACCAGCTGCCGGGTGATACCGGTGTTGGGCCGCCCCTCGGTGTCCGAGGCGCCGATCACGGCGACGGATTCCGGCCGGAAGAACCGGTCCAGATCGGGTACGTCGGCGTACAGGGGCAGTCCGCTGACGTCGAGGTCGTCGACTTCCGCGGGCCTGCCGTGGACGGCGGGCCCGGGTTGCTCGCCACAGGCGATGACCCGGGCCCGGCGGGAGTCGGTGGTGAGGGTGCCGTGGGTTGATCCAAGCATCGGTCCGCCCGCTCCTCTGAGAGACAGCCAATAACTGACGCTCTGTCAGATTACTGAACTGACGCCATGTCAGGAACGGGCGTGCACGCAAAGTTGAACGGGCACTCAAGGTCGAACGGGAAGCCGATCGATTCCGGTGGGGCCCTCACAGCTCCGCGAGGACCTCCTTGGCCACCCGTTCCCCCGACCGCACGGCCCCGTCCATGTACCCGTTCCAGTACGTGGAGGTCTCGGTGCCCGCCCAGTGGATGCCGCCGACCGGCGCCCGCAGGGCGGCCCCGTACTCGGTCAGGACGCCGGGCGGGGCATAGGCGACCGGACCGCCGCGGGAGAAGCCCTCGTTGTCCCAGCGCTGCAGCACGAAGGAGGTGGGCGACTTGGCCTTGTCGCCGAAGTAGTTGGCGTAGTCCTTGAGCACGGCGGCCTTGACCTCGGCGACGCTCGACGCGTCGTACGCCCGCATCTCGTCGGCCTCGATGAATCCCATCAGGGCGCCGTAGGAGGCGTCCGGCGGTGAGTTGTCGAACGTCGAGCGGACCACGCCGGAGTCGCTGACGACCTGGCCGTTGAGGCCGTCGGCCCGCCAGAAAGGGGTGTCGTAGACCGCGATCGCCTTGCCGATCGAGCCCATCGGCAGCCGCTGGCTCAACTGGTCCCGGGAGGCCGGCAGCAGCGGGTCGAAGGTGATGCGCGCGGCCAGCGGCGGCGGTACCGCGACCACGACCTTCCGGGCCGTCACCGTCACCCCGTCCGCGGTCACCACGTACTTGCCGCCCGACTGCGCGACCGACCGCACCGGCGCGCTCAGCACCACCCGGTCGCCGAGTGTGGCGGCCAGCTTGATCGGCACCTGCTGGGAGCCGCCGACGAAGCGGGACTCCTGGGCGCCGTTCGCGGTGTCGGTGAGGCGCTCCAGGGTGCCGGCGTTGGACTCGTTGCCGGCGGCGGCGATGTAGAAGAGCACGAAGAGGAGGGACAGTTCCCGGGGCTGGGCGGAGAAGATCGAGGTGCAGGCCACGTCCAGCAGGAACTTGGCGGACGGGATGACCGCGTTGGCGTTCAGCCAGCTCTCGAAGGTCTGCTTGTCCCACTCGGCGGCCTTCGCGGCCGTCCAGGGCGCGTCGACCGGCACCTGCTTGGCCATGTCGTCCAACGACGCCTGCACGATCGCGGCGTTGGCGAGGCCGACCGCGTCGACGGGCGGGACCGAGCCGAGGATGCCGTCGGTGGCGTACGGGGTCCTGGTGCCGTCCTTGTAGAGGAGGTTCTTGCCGGTGTTGTAGGTGGTGAAGGTCGCCACGTCCAGGGAGTCGGCGAGGGCCTTGATGCGGTCCTGGGTGGGTCCGATGAACTCGCCGCCGCCCTCGGAGAAACCGCCGCCCGCCAGGGACAGGTTGACCACCCGGCCGCCCACGCGGTCGCGGGCCTCCAGGACGGCGACGGTCTTGCCGCCGGCCACCAGGTCGCGGGCCGCGGTCAGCCCGGCGAGACCGCCGCCGACGATCGCGACGTCCACGTCCCGGGTGGATGCCGCGGAGGCGGTGCCCGCGGCGGTGGTGGTGAGGGTGACGGCGCCCGCCGCAGCGGCGGCACCGCCGAGCAGGGAGCGTCGGGAGAGGGCTTGCGGGTGGTGCTGTCTTTCGCGTGCCACGTGCATCCTCCGTGTGGAGAGAGTGTGGAGCCAGAAAGTGAGCAGTGTTCACATTCTGGCCCCGAGCGGCGGCACGCTTCAACGCTCCCGTCACATCTGACTCAGGCGTAACGAGAGCCCGAGAGAAGGGAGTTGAGGGTTTTGCAGGGGGTTGAGGGCTTCTATGTCATCCGGGCAGACGGGACAGCGCGTCCCCGCCGTTCTTCACGATGGTCTTCGCGATCTTCTCGGAGTCCATCGCCACCTCGCGGAGGGTGCCGCTGATGGGGGTGGTGAAGCCGGTGAAGTGCAGACCGGGGGCGTGCTGCGGGGTGCGGGCGCCGTGCGCCACGGGTCTGCCCCGCGCGTCGAGCACGTCGAGGTGGCCGACCAGGCCTTCCAGGGCGCGGACGTAGCCGGTGGCGGCGACGACGGCCTCCGGGGAGATGCGGGTGCCGTCGGCGAGGACGACCTTGCCGTCCTCGAAGCCGTCGACGGCGGCGACGACCTCGACCCGCCCTCTGCGGACGGCGTCGATGAGGCCGACGTCCTGTACCGGGATGGCGCCCTCCTTGACCCGGCTGTACAGGCCGGTGTCGGGGCGGGGCAGCCCCTGCGCGGAGAGGTCGGGGACGCTCAGCTTCGCCATCGGCCGCGCGAGCCGGTCGACCAGCCCGGTCGGCAGCCGCCGTACCAGCACGCCCGTGTACTGGGCGGCCCAGCCGGCGGTCGACCGGCGCACGATGTGCGGAGCCGTCCGCACCGAAAGCCGCACCCGCGAGGCGCCGCCCTCCACCAGGTCCACGGCGATCTCGGCACCGGTGTTGCCGACGCCGACGACGAGGACGTCACGGCCGGCGTAGGGGGCGGGGCTGCGGTACTCGCCGGCGTGCAGGAACTCGCCGGTGTAGGCGTCGAGGCCGGGCCAGTCGGGGACGCACGGCGTGTGGTTGTAGCCGGTGGCGACGACGACCGCGGCGCCGGTCAGTTCGCGGCCGCCCGTGGCGTGCAGCAGCCAGCCCTCGCCGTCGGGTGTGCGCTCGACGCGGGAGACCTCGACGCCGGTGACGATCTCCAGTGCGTGCACCTCGGCGTACTTCTCCAGGTAGTGCACCACGTCGTCCCGGCCCACCCACCGCCCGAACCGGCGCGGCATCGGCAGCCCGGGAAGGGCCGAGAGGCGGCGGGTGGTGTGCAGGTGGAGACGGTCGTAGTGCCGCCGCCAGGCCGCACCCACCGCGTCGGACTTCTCCAGGACGACGGCGCGTATGCCCCGGGCCCGCAGCGCGTACGCGACGGAGAGCCCGGCCGGGCCGCCGCCGATGACGTAGACGGGGCGGCGGCGGTCCGAGGCGATTGCGGACGGAGAGGAGTCGGCCATGAGCGCGAGCGTAATCACGCACCGGGTTGATGGGTCTCGGTCAAGCCCGGAATTGGTTTCGGATTGATCACGCCTGTAGGAGGGGTGGGTGGGACTGGTGACGTAGGCCACCCGGTTGTGGCCATTCGGCGAGCGCCCGCCCTCCCGGCCGGAGCCCGCCGCGAGGGCGGTGCCTGCTTCTTCCTGGCCGCGCGGCCAGGCCCCACGTTCGCGGGAGGTGCACGGCGCTTCCCGGATCGCGTTATCTGACGTACCGTCAGATTCATGGATGCGATCTGGCTCACGGGCGCGGAATGGCTGGCCGTGCTGCGCATGGGACTTGGGCTGTGGTGGCTGGAGAGCTGGCGGCACAAGGACCGGAAGGCCTGGTTCGAGCGCGGGACCGGCCTCGCATGGGCCGCGGGCATCGCGGCGAAGCACCGCTGGAACGCGGTCCGGTCCGGCTTCGAGGTCATGGTGGCGCCGCGCCCGCGGACGATGGCGTACGTCGTGGTGTACGCGGAGCTGGCGATCGGGCTGGGGCTGGTCGCCGGGTTCCTGAGCCCGGTCGCGCTGGCCGGGGCGCTGCTGCTGAACGTCCTCTACTTCACGCTCATGATCCACGACGTGGCCGAGCAGGGGCAGAACTCGATGATGGCGCTGATGTCGGTGGTCGCGCTGTTCGGGATGTCGTGGCAGACGTGGTCGATGGACAGCGCGTTGGGGCTGTTCTGATGGCCGGCGCCGGCGGTCCCGGTGTGCCCGGTTCTGATGCGGGCGGCCCTCGGTTCGACGTGCCGGAGGCCGACGCCTTCACGCGGACCTACTGGGACGCGGCCGCCGAGGGCAGGCTGCTGATCCGGCGCTGCGGGGCGTGCGGGCGGGCCCATCACTACCCGCGCGAGTTCTGCCCGCACTGCTGGAGCGAGGACGTGCAGTGGGAGCGGGCGAGCGGCCGGGCGGTGCTCTACACCTGGTCCGTCGTCCACCGGAACGACCTGCCGCCCTTCGGGGATCGGACGCCTTACGTGGCCGCGGTCGTCGACCTGGCGGAGGGGCCGCGGATGATGACGGAGGTGGTGAGGCGCGGGGCCGGTGAGCTCCGGGCGGGGATGGAGCTGGAGGTGGCGTTCCGGGAGGGGACGCCGGTATTCCGCCAGCGCGTGTGAGGCGTACGGGTTTGAATGGGCTGATGACCTCTGTGGACGCGCAGCACACCGACCCCCGCTCTCCCTCTCCGCTTCCCGATCTGTACGGCTACGGAGTCCGCCTGCGCCTGTGGGACGCGGAATCGGACGCCGATGTCGCGGCCTGGCTGCGCGGGCTCACGGACCCGGAGTTCCGGCGCTGGAACACCCCGCTGAAGCAGGTCGACGACCTCGCCGGCGCGCGCGAGTCGCTGCGGGGCAAGGTGCTGGCCTCGACGGACGGTTCGGGGGCGTCGTACTGCGTGACCGACGCGGCGAGCGGTGCGGTGCTGGGGCACATCGGCGTCAATGCGATCGACTCCGTCCTGAGCGTTGCCCGCGTCGGGTACTGGGTGCTGCCCGAGGCCCGCGGGCAGGGGATCGCCACCCGCGCTCTGGCCGTGGCCTCCCGCTGGGCGCTGACCGACCTGGGGATACACCGGCTGGAGCTCGGTCACGCCCTCGGTCATGAGGCTTCGTGCCGTATCGCCGAGCGGTGCGGCTTCCGTTACGAGGGGACGTTGCGGGGCGCGATGTTCGAGGCGGGGCGGTACGACGCGTTCCGGGACGAACATCTGCACGGGCGGATCGCCACGGACCCGGAGCCGCAGGTCCCGTAAATTCGAAGGCGTCGGGGCAAGGGCGCGCGGGATCATGGGGCATGCGTCCCGATGACTGGTATCTCACCGACGACCTGGACACCTTCCTGACGCGGGCCGGGGGTTTCCTCCGCTCCCGCCCGGCCCTGCACACCGTCCCGCTGACGGTGACCGAGGGACTGCGGACACACGGCTCGCGCTACTACGGCGCCGAGGCCCCCTACTTCGGCGTACTGGCGTCGGAAGGCGCCGTCCGCGCGGTCTACTTCCGCACGCCTCCCTACCGGCTGAGCGTCACGTCCCTCACGCCCGAGGAGGCCGACTCCCTTGCCGCTCACCTGGCAGGTCTGGGCCGCCCGGTCCCGGGAGTCACGGGTGAGCGCTCCACGGTCGAGGCCCTCGCACGCTCCTGGGAGGGCCGCACCGGGGCGACGGCCACGGTGCAGCAGCGGCAACGGCTCTACCGTCTCGACACGTTGACCGCCCCGCAGTCGGTGCCCGAGGGTCGGGCGCGGATCGCCGACGCCGCCGACCGGGAGCAACTGGTGCGGTGGTACGGCGAGTTCATGGAGGCCATCGGCGAGAGCCGCGCGCAGCCTGCGGAGGGGTGGGCCGACTCCCGCATCTCCTACGGCGGGACGACGTTCTGGGAGGCTGCCGACGGGACCCCCGTGGCCATGGCGGGGGTGACACCGATGGTTGCCGGGCAGGTCCGGGTCGCCCCCGTCTACACCCCCGCACCTCTGCGCGGCCGCGGATACGCCGGGGCGGTCACGGCCGAGGTCAGCCGGGCGGCACTCGCGGCGGGCGCGGCCGAGGTACTGCTGTTCACGGACCTCGCCAACCCGACCAGCAACGCCCTGTACCAGCGGATCGGGTACCGGCCGGTGGCGGAGTTCGCGGTGTACGACTTCACGGCTACGGCGTGAAGGCCATCACGCAGCGCGAGTTCCGGCCGCGCAGGCTGAAGTACGGCCCTTGGGCGCGGGAGCGCGGCTGAGCGACACCAGGAGGGTGCTCAAGACCTTGATCCGCTTCACGGCCACAGCAGCTCTTTGGCCCAACCACCCTCGTCCCACCGGTAGCTCAGCCGTACATGCCGCCGACGCTCGTCCCCCTGGAAGAACTCCACCTCGTCCGGCCGGACGCGGTACAGGGTCCAGGTCGGCACCGGAGCGTCGGGCTGCTGCTGGGCCCGTTCCCAGGCGGCCTCGGATGCCCGCGCCAACTCCTCCACGGAGCCAAGGACTTCACTCTGCCGTCCGGTGAGAGCGGCGGCGAGTGCGCCGGTCGAGCGGGCGTGCAGGTCACCCTGGGACTCTTGGGCCGGCGCGGCGGTGACCGGGCCGCGCAGCCGGACCTGGCGGCCCAGCGCGGGCCAGTAGAAGCCGAGGGCCGCATACGGCCGGGCCGCCAGCTGCCCGCCCTTGCGGCTCGTCGCATGCGTCGCGAACGCCCAGCCGTCCGCGTCCGCGCCGTGCAGCATCACGATGCGTACGTCCGGGTGGCCGTCCGCGTCGGAGGTGGCCAGGGACATGGTGTGCGGCTCCTTCTGCCCGGCCGCCACCGCCTCCGCGAACCACGCCGTGAAGAGGGACAGTGGTTCGGCGGGAGCGTTCGCCGGGTCGAAGGGGCGCAGCTCGGTGACCTCCGGGTCCCACACCCGCAGCGACCTCAGCAGTTCATGAAGATCCGTTCCCATGGGTCGAGTATCACCCGTCGGATCCGCGCATACGTCTAGCCGAACTGTTGGATGAAGGACTGCCAGCTGTCGCGGGAGACGGTGAGGAGGGGGCCGTCCTGCTGCTTGCTGTCGCGGACGGCTCGGCCGCCGGGGGCTGTGTCGGCGACCTCTACGCAAGCGTTCTCCTGCCCCGAGTACGACGACTTCCAGAAGGGGCTTACGACCTCGGTCACGATCAGGCTTCCTCGATGCTCCGGAGTATGCCCCGGATGAGCTTCGCGCTCGCGTCCGGCGCCAACGCTGACGATCGTAGTAGGTCGAACGCATTGGCGTAAGCGGCAAGGTCCTCGGCCCCTTCAAGGACCGACGTGCCTCGCAGATTGTCCATGGCGACCGCTTCGACCGTCGGCTCCTCGTCAAAGCTGAAGGAGTAGAAAGCGGAGGAGTAACCGGCCAGGATGCCCGCGCTGAACGGCAGCACCTGCACAGTGACGTTCTTCCGCTTGCCGATCTCCAGGATCGCGGACAACTGCTCCCGGTGAATCTCGACGCTCACCAGCGGCTGCGCGAGGACCGCTTCCCAGAGGATGGCCGTGTACGACGCTCCGCCCTCTTCGATCTTCGCCTGCCGCCCCAGGCGCACCTTCACCAACTGGGCGGCCCGTTCCGGCTCAATATAGTTCGGGCCGTGGGCGATAACCGCCTCCGCGTAGGCCGGGGTTTGCAGCAGCCCCGGCATCATGACCGGCTGCCACTCGCGGATGTAGGTGGCGTCGTCCTCCAGCGCGATGTGATCGACGTAGTCCGGCCGCAGGTGCTCGGCATGTTCGAGCCACCAGCCCCGGTTCTTGGAGTGCTTCGCCAACTCCTCGAGCTTGTCCCGCACTTCCGGATCCGTGACGCCGTACGCCTCCAGCAGCAGTCGTACCTCGATAACGCGCGCAGTGACGTGTCCGCTCTCAAGACGGCTGATCCTGGCCTGACTTGAGGCGATGACCTCGGCGGCCTGCGGCTGATCGAACTTGGCGGCCTGCCGGTACTGCCTGAGCGCCATGCCAAGACGCCTGCTGCGCACCGTCGGCCGTCCACCTGCGGGCATGTGGCCTCCCCTCTTCAGCGGCAACGATGCCACAGGGGCAGCGCCCCCGAGAGCGCATCACTCGATCGAGTGGACGACTGAATGTATTCACTTGGTCTGGTTGCATGTGCGCTGAATGCGGCCGTAGCTTCGTGAAGACGCCACACCAGAGCAAATCTTGACGGAAAGTCAGGAGGCTGGCACCTCTATGCCCGAAACCGAAACCTTCCGCATCCCCAAGCACAGAAGGCACGTCCCCGCCGCACGTCAGAGCGTCAGCAAGACGCTCGCAGACTGGGGGATCACCGACGAACTCGCCGATGACGTCACCCTCGCGGCGAACGAGCTCGTGACCAACGCCGTGACCCACTGCCGGGTCTCCTGCGCCCAGATCAAGGTCACCCTCACGCTTCGGGAGCCGTACCTCTTCCTGGAGGTCCACGATCCCGACCGGGACCGGATTCCCGAACCGCGGGACTCGGCTCCCGACGCCGAAGGCGGGCGCGGGCTCGCCCTGGTGGGGCTGCTGGCCCACGGCTGGGGGCACGGGCAGCTGCCGTACACGAAGTGCGTGTGGGCGCGGTTCATGCTCCCGGAGCGGCCGGAGAGGCCAGGCCATGTTCCGGCAGCTTTATGAGCGCGCGGCCCGCCTGCTCAGTCGGTCACGAGCCAAGAGCCGCCCCATGCCGTACGACTGGAACCTCGCGGCGGAGCCACGCGCACCGGACCCGTACGTCTGGCGGCTTCCGGGCCCGTACGACGCCCGCTGGCGCCGCTGGGCCAGGCGCAACCGGGCGGCCGGTTTCCGGCTGGCGCTTCCGGGCGACGAGGAATGCTGGCACATCCCCACGCGCTCCGGCACCGGCATGCCTCTCTGGGAAGCCGCCGACGACGTGGTTCGGCCGTACGTACCAAGTGGTCGGCTCCGGAAGTCCTTCGAGGGCTGACTCGAGCACTCGTCTTGGTTCCGTCCATGGTTTCCGGGCCGGCTGGCCACTGCGGGTCAGCCGCGCACCGCAGCCATGCACTCGTCGTACAGGGCCATGATTTCGCCCTTGCCGTCGTTGGCGACCCACGTCATCGACGCGGCATCCAGGCATGCGAACGCCGTCGCGATCACCGCGCGGGCCTTCGCGCCCTCGTTGCCGGTGGCTGCGTCCATACGGGTCTCGATGAGCGGCAGCAGGTTCTCCTGGAACCGCAGTCGCTTTTCGAGCCAACCGGCACGCAGCGAGGCGGTGTTGTGCAGGAGACGGAACCGCTCCAGGGCCTGCTCGCGGCTGTCGTGCAAGGCCAGTACCGCGGCAACCCCTGCGCGCAGGGCCTCCCAGACGCCGGCTTCGGCGGGCTGTTCGCTGATCGTGTCCATCAGGACCTGTCCGAACCGGTCCTGGCCGCCGCCGAGAAGGTCCTCCTTGGTGCCGAAATAGCGGAAGAGGGTGCGCTGGGAGACTCCGGCCTCCCGGGCGATCTGGGCGATGGTCGTCTCGTCGTAGCCCTGCTCGGTGAACAGACGCAGAGCCGTATCGAGGATCTCCTGAGAAGCCAGCTGCCGTGTCCGGTCCCACAGCGTGGTCGGTGCACGCGTCACTGACTTGGCTTCCTGCTTCATGCCGCCAGGTTAGCCCAGCACTGCCAGGCGGACACTCACATAAGGTCTGGCAGTCACTGCCAAACTATCGTACGCTGCCAGTGGTGGTGATGGTGGCGCAGCACCGCCCGCTGCCCAGAAGTACGCAAAGGAGCGCATCATGCCTGCACCCACAGCTTTGATCACCGGTGGAACCAGCGGCATCGGCAAAGCGACCGCCGAACTACTCCACTCCCGCGGCTACCGCGTGATGGTCACTGGCCTCGGCAATGTCGCCGGCGCCGGACTTCCCGAGGACGTCACGGCCGTCCGGGCCGACGCACGGTCCCTGCCGGACATCGACCAGGCGATCGACCAGGCAGGCCGACAACTCGGCTCCCTCGACCTGCTCTTCCTCAACGCGGGCATCTCCCGCCCCGGCCCGATCGAATCCACCGACGAAGCCGCCTTCGACGCTCTGTTCGACATCAACGTCAAGGGAAACTTCTTCACCCTGCAAAAGGCGTTGCCGCTCCTCAACAAGGGCGCCTCGGTCGTGTTCACCGTGGGCGACGCCGAAGGGCTCGGGGCCGCGATGACAGCGGCCAAGGGCGCTCTGCTGCCCCTCATGCGCTCCCTTGCGCTCGAACTCGCCCCCCGCCGCATCCGCGTCAACGCGGTCAGCCCGGGAATCATCAACACCCCTGCCTACAGCAAGCTGGGTATCTCCCAGGAAATGATCGACTCCTGGGTCCGGGACGTCCCGCTCGGCCGCATCGGCGCCCCCGCCGACATCGCCGAAGCCGTGGCCTTCCTCGCCTCCGACGCGGCCGGCTACATCACCGGCGACAACCTCACCGTCTCCGGCGGTATCGGTGTTCACTCCAACGCCTGACGAGAAGGGGTCGCAGTGGACGGACTGCGGATCACCGCAAGGTGGGTCGTGAACGGATGACGGGGGTTCGGGGTCGAGGTGGCCGCAAGTCTCATCTCGCCGGGCCCGTCGTGCACTGTCACAACAGCCCGAAGCCCCAGCCGGCGATGGCAAGACCGATCGCGAGGATCACCGGCCCGAGAACGTAGTTGCCCAACTTCTTCTGATCGCTGACGCGCCAGAGAGCGACGGTCAGGGCGGCGCCGATGACGACGATCAGGCAGCCGCCGACCCCGAGGAGTGCCCAGAAGAAGCCGGCCCAGGTGGCGGGGTGGTCCGGGTTCGGGGTCGAGGTGGCCGCCAGTCTCATCACGTCGCCGCTCACGTTCGGTTCACCACAGCCACACGCCAAGGGCGGCCACAGCGAGGCCGATCGTGATGGTCACCGGCCCGATCGCGTAACCGGCCCACTTCCGTCGACCTACGAGGTCCCGCACACCGACGGACATGGCTCCACCGACAAGGACGATCACGAACCCCGCGAGCATGACGAGCGCCGCAAAGAAGGGGAGCCAGCCGGGGTCGTAGTTCGGGTTGTTGTGTGCGACCCCGGCAAGGAGCACGCCCCCCAGCTCACCGTGCACGAATCACTCGCTCGCTTTCTTGGCGTCCTTGACCAGGTCCTGGGCATCCGACTCGATGCCGGAGCCCGCCGCGTAGACCGCCGTGTTGAGGCCGGTGCCGGCGGAGTTCTTGTATGCGGCGTCGGCGAGCCTGCCCCGGTCGCTGAGGTGTTCACCGCCGAGGCTGCCGCCTTCCTCCATGTGGTGGAAGTGGGCGTCATTGGCGGCGTTTCCGGTCGCTCCGGTCAGCGCGTTCGTCGCCGCGTCCCATCCGATCGTCGCGCCGTCCTGGCGGTTCCACACGTCAGCCGTGAGGCCGCCGCTGATGTTGCCCAGCGAGCCGTTGAGCGCGCTGCCGACCCTGCCCTCGCCGCTGAGGACCTTGCCGACCGCGCCCGTCAGGTTTGCGCCCTCGGCCAGCGCCCCGCCGCCTGCGGTGAATGCGGCCGTGCCCAGGGCCTCCTTGCCGCCGGTGGAGAAATCCTTGCCCACCGTGATCGGCTGCCCGGTGAGCGCCTGGTTGAGCATCGCGCTGCCCGAGTCCGCCACGAAGTTCGTGACGAAGCTCTCGGCGCCCTTCTTGAGGAACTTCGCGGCGAACTCGGCCACCTTCGCCAGCTTCGCCGCCCCTTCCTCGCTGAGCGCACCGAACCGCTCCAGCAGCGCCGCCACCTTCTCCGCCGCCGAGCTGAACAGCTTCACCAGGTCGAAGATCTTCGCGACCCGCGTGGCCACGGCCGTGTTCGCGACGAGGTCGGAGAGGAAGCCGGTGAAGAAGGAGAGCGCCGCGCCCGCGATCTCCATCTCGGCGATCTCGACGCAGATGTCGATGATCTCCTCGTTGATCTTGTCGATCTCGTCGGCGTACGCCCGCAGCCCGTCGGCCACCTGGTGGAAGTTGTGCGCGACGTCGTCGATGACGCGCTTCTGCTCCGCCCAGTGCTTCTCGAAGGCATCGCGGGCCTCACCGTGCCAGCCCTGCTTGTCGACGCCCTGGATTTGCACGTCGAGGGCGTGCGCGACCTCTGTCAGCTCGTTGCCCATGGTGTCCCAGGCACCGGCGATCGTGCGGAGCGTGTCGCCGTTGCCGCCCGGGAGTTCCACCCCGCAGGCCTGCAGGATGTCCAGAACCTTGCCGTCGATCCAGCTGTTGATGCTCACGCCGGGCCTCCCGCGGGCTGGGTCGCGGCACGGAGGTGGTCGACGGCGGTCTGGTCCGAGTTCTTGTAGTTGGTGGCGTTGAGACGCAGGCGGTCGCCGTCGCTGGTGAGCACCCCGGGCAACTGCCCGAGCGCCTTGAGGGTGCCGTTCAGCAGCGTCTGGTACTTCTGCGCCGCGCCGTCGCAGGCGCCGAGCAGGCCGAAGGCCTCTCCGATCTGGGACGCCGACGCCGCGAAGGCGTCGACCGGCTTCGCCAGGTCCTTCGCTTCCCTGTCGAACTTCCCGGCTAGTTCGTTCAGCGTGTCCGGGTCGACACCGAACTGGCTCATTCCCGCTCCCCCGTTGTTGAGTGCACAGACAGACACCAGCACTACCGGAGGCGGTGATCCACCGGGAAGGGCTGTTTGCGGGTTCCGGATGCGAAGATGGCGCGCCCTTTGCCTGAGACACCGGAGACCGCTTACCTCTCAGGTCATCGACCCCGCCGCGCCCGCCTGCCACGATCGTCGGCATACGGACCCCGACCGACCGGAAGGACGCCAACACACCATGACCGCCTACGCGATAGCCCACCTGCAGGAAGCCGCCCCGCACCCGGAGATCGCCGAGTACATCGAGCGCATCGGCGCGACCTTCGAACCGTACGGCGGCCGTTTCCTGGTGCACGGCGCGCAGCACGAGGTGAAGGAGGGCAGCTGGCCCGGGCACGTCGTGGTGATCGGGTTTCCCGGGATCGCCGAGGCGCGGGCCTGGTGGGACTCACCGGCGTACCAGGAGATCGCGCCGTTGCGCTCGCGGCACATCGACGGCGACATCATCCTGGTCGAGGGTGTCCCCGGGGACTACGACCCTGCCTCCACCGCACGTGCGATGCGCGAAGCCCTGCCTGCCCAGTAGCCCCAGCCGCCTGTCACCTGCCCAGCACCACCGTCCCGGAGGAGCAGAACCAGCCACCGGTGCCGGAGGCCACGCCCAGCCGAGGCACCTCCCCAGCCCGCCCGCGGACCTGCCTCGCCCCCGCCTCGCCCCGCAGCTGCCGTACCGCCTCCACCAGCAGGAACAACCCCCGCATCCCCGGGTGTTGGGCCGAGAGCCCGCCGCCGTCCGTGTTCACCGGCAGCTCCCCGCCCTCGACCCTCAGCCGCCCCTTCTCCACGAACGCACCGCCGTCCCCCTTCCCGCAGAACCCGAGATCCTCCAACGTCACCAGCGTCATGTAGGTGAACGCGTCGTAGATCTGCGCGAAGTCCATCTCCTCCGCCCGCACCCCCGCCCGCTCGAACGCCAGCCGGCCGCTCACCGCCGCAGGCGACACCGTGAAGTCGGGCCACTCCGACATCGCGGCGTGCGAGACGTGCTCCCCGGTGCCGAGCACCCAGACCGGAGCGGTACGGCAGTCCCGTACGTACTCCTCGGCGGCCAGCAGCACCGCAGCCCCGCCGTCGGAACGTATGCAGCAGTGCAGCTTGGTGAAGGGGTCCGCGATCACCGGCCCGGAGAGGACCTCGTCCACGGTGATCGGGGTGCGGAACATCGCGTCCGGGTTCAGCGCGGCGTTCGCCCTCGCCTGTACGGCGACGGACGCCAACTGCTCGATCGTCGTGCCGTGTTCGATCATGTGGCGGCGGGCCGCCATCGCGTACTTGGCGATCAGCGTGTGGCCGTACGGCACCTCGAACTGCAGCGGGCCCCGCGCGCCGAAGGAGAGGTTGCCGGTGCGGCGGCCCGCCTTGATGTCCGCGCGAGCCGTCGAGCCGTATGCCAGCAGGACCGCGTTCGCGTGGCCCGCCGCTATCGCGTCCGCCGCGTGGGCCGCCATCACCTCCCAGGTCGAACCCCCGACCGCCGTGGAGTCGACCCAGGTGGGGCGCAGGCCCAGGTACTCGGCCACCTCGACGGGCGCGAGGGTGCCCGTGCCCGCCGACGCGAAGCCGTCCACCACCTCGCGGGCCAGTCCCGCATCGGCCAGTGCGCGGCGCGCCGCCTGGGCGTGCAGGGTGTACGGGGTCGCGTCGTCCACGCGGCCGCAGTCGGAGAGGGCCACGCCGACCACGGCGACTTTCCGGCTCAGGTGCGTCGTCCGGGGAGTCATGAGCGGCCTCCTGCCTCTGTGCATATCGTTCCGTCGCTCCTAATATGACGGACCGTCAGATCTTCAGGGAAGAGAGTGGGGGACAGCCATGGACGCCGGCTTCACGGCCGAGCAGGACGGGATCCGCCGCACCCTGCGCGAACTGCTCCGCAAACGCTGCGGCCCCGCGGAACTGCGCGCCGCCCTCGACACCCCCGCCGGACACGATCCGGCCCTGTGGACCGCCCTCGCCGACCAGCTCGGCCTGGCCGGACTCGCCCTCCCGGAGGCGTACGGCGGAGTCGGCTGCTCGGCCACCGAACTCGCCCTGGCGGCCGAGGAGTCGGGCAGGACCCTTGCCCCCTCCCCGCTCCTCGCGACCTGTGTGCTCGCCGCACCCCTGATCCTCGCCCTCGGCACCGACGCCCAGCGCGCCGCCCTGCTGCCCCGCATCGCCGACGGCACCCTCACGGCCGCCCTCGCCCTTCCGGGCGCCGCCCTCGCCACCGCCCTCGCCCTCACCTCCGCGGGCGACGGCGACTGGGCGGGCGGCGGCCGTGCGGGAGGCGTCCAGGCCCGGCGGGCGGGCGAAGGCTGGCGGCTGTACGGGCAGGCCGACCAGGTGCTGGACGGCCACAGCGCGCAGCTCCTGGTGGTCGCCGCCCACACCGGCGGTTTCGCCCGCTCGCGCACCCTCCTCTTCCTCGTGCCGGGGGACGCCGCCGGGCTCGTACGCGTACGCCAGACCGCGCTCGACGCGACCCGCCCGCAGGCCCGTGTTCAACTGCGGGACGTGGCAGCCGAGTTGCTGGGCGTGGAAGGCGAGGGCGATGTCCTCGACACCCTCTCCGCCGTGGGTGACACGGCCGCCGCCGTGCTCGCCTGCGAAGCCGTCGGGGCCGCCGACCACGCACTGGAGCGGACCGTCGAATACGTCAAGCAGCGCGAGCAGTTCGGCCGGGCGATCGGCTCCTTCCAGGCCGTGAAGCACCGGCTGGCCGACGTGTACGTCCAGGTCCAGGCTGCGCGCTCGGCCGCCTACTACGCAGCCTGGGCCACCGCCCACGAATCAGGAGGTGTGGTGCGAAGCGCCTCTTTGGAAGGGCGGTGGCGGGAGACGGGTGGGCGGGTGGCCGGGCTCGCCCTCGCGCAGGCGCTGGAGGCGCTGCGCGGTGCCGCCGCCGAAGGGATCCAGTTGCACGGCGGCATCGGTTTCACCTGGGAGCACGAGGCGCATCTGTACTTCAAGCGCGCCGCGGGCGACGAGCTGCTGTTCGGGCCGGTGCACCGGCTGCGGGCGCACGCCGCCGACGCGGCGCATCTCTTCGAGCAGGGTCGCGAGGTGGCGGTGTGATCGGCGAACGGCTGGTGCAGAAGGTGTCCTCGACGAGGGGCTTCGCGAAGGTGGCGCCGCACGTCGTGCCGCCACTCGACAAGGCCGTACACCGCCTGACGCGCGGAAAGTACCTGCTCAGCGCACAGATGCTGCCCGGAGTGATCCTGACGTCCACGGGTGCGCGAAGCGGCCTCCCACGTCGTACGCCCCTCGCCTGTATGCCGGAGGAGGGCGGCTGGCTCCTCATCGGCTCCAACTTCGGCCGCACCGACCATCCGGCCTGGACGCACAACCTCCTCGCCCGTCCCGACGCCGAGATCAGCTGGAAGGGTCAGGACATACCGGTCACGGCCCGACTGCTGGAGGGTGAGGAGAGGGCGGCGGCCTGGAAGGCGTTGTTGGCCTTCTGGCCGCCGTATGCGACGTATCAGGCCCGGGTGGAGCGGGAGATACGGGTGTTCAGGGTTGCGCGGCGCTGACCACCGACGGCTCGGCGGAGCCGCAAACCGGTACAGCCGGGGCGTGCTACAAGGTCGCCAACCGCTGCACCAGCAAAAACGCCCCGATCCCCAGCATCGCCGCCCCCGATGTCCGCGTCACCGCGCGGGCCGCGGACGGGCGGGTGCCCAGGACGGCCCGGGCGCCCAGGCCGACCGTGAGGTAGACGGCGGCGCAGCTCACCATGTGGAGCAGGCCGAGGGTGGCGGTCTGGACGGGGACGGGCAGGCCGCCGTGGGTGGTCAGGAACTGGGGCAGCAGCGAGAGGTAGAGCAGCAGGCCCTTGGGGTTCAGGCCGCTGATCGTCGCGCCGCGCAGGAAGACGCGGGCGCGGGAGACCTCGGCGGGTTCGTCCGTAGGGCCGGGGCTGCCCGGGCGGCGCAGCACTCCCCAGCCCAGCCACACCAGGTACCCGGCGCCCACCACCGTCAGCGCGGTCAGCAACCGTGGCTCGCCCGCCACCAGCACCGCGAGGCCCGCCACCGCCAGCGCCGTGTGCAGTGCGTATCCGGCGACCAGACCGCCCACCGCCCAGCCGACACAACGGCCGCGCAGCCCGGCCGAGATCGCGTACGCCCAGTCGGCACCCGGCACGCACACCAGCAGCAGGTCGAGGGCGAGGAAGGAAAGCAGCAGTCCGGTGTTCATGCGAGCGACATTAGGCTCGAATGCCTCGAAAGTGTTCCCGGATTTTGCTCGACACCTCCTGCTTCATGGAAAGATCTGCCCCATGGACGACGTGGATCGGAAAATCCTTGCCGAGCTGCAGCAGGACGGGCGGCTGACCGTGACCGAGTTGGCCGGGCGGGTGCGGCTGAGTGTCTCGCCGTGCCATCGGCGGCTGCGGGAACTGGAGCGGTCGGGGGCGATCAGCGGGTACCGGGCGGTGGTGGAGCCGACCGCGGTGGGGCTGACCTTCGAGGCGCTGGTCTTCGTGTCCATGCGGCAGGAGGACCGGGACACGGTCGCCGGGTTCGAGCGGGCGCTCGCGGACATCCCCCATGTCCTGGATGCGCAGCGGCTGTTCGGTGAGCCCGACTATCTGCTGCGGGTGGCCACCGCCGACCTCGCCGCCTTCCAGCGGCTGTACGACGAGCGGCTGGCGACGCTGCCGGGAGTGCAGCGGCTGACGTCGACGCTGGTGATGAAGCATGTGGTGCGGGACCGTCCGCTGCCCGCATAGCGCAGCAGGCGGCGGCTCACCGTCGGGTGAACCACCGCCTGCCAGACAGGACTTGGGCCTGGAAAAAGAGATCTGTGAAGAGATCCGTGGAGAGACCTATTTCGTCGGCTTCTTGCCAGTCACGCCCAGGTGCACCAACAGCGCGAGATTCGGCTTGAGTTCGGCCTGCTTGACGCCCCAGGTCTGGAATCCCTTCTGGTGCGAGGCGACCGCCGCGAGCATCGCGACCAGTGAACCGGCGACCGCCGCCGGGTTCACGTCCTTGTCGACCCTTCCCTTGGACTGCAGTTCGGAGATCGAGTCGGTGAGGGAGTTGTTCACCGAGTTGAGGATCTTCATGCGGATCTTGTAGAAGCGTTTGTCGCCCTCGGCCGCACCGAGGTCGACGACGCGCAGGATCGCGTCGTTCTTGCGCCAGAACTCGAGGAAACCGTCCACGAGTTCCTGCGCGGTCTGCCAGCCGGCCTTGCCGACCCAGGAGCGGCCTTCGAGAAGCGCGGTCAACTGGCCGCCCTCGGTGGCCATTTGCTCGGCGATCTCCAGGACGGCGCCCTCGACGTCCGGGAAGTACTGGTAGAAGGTCGCGGGCGAAGTCCCTGCTTTCCGGGCGACATCGATGACTTTGACGTCCCGGTAAGGGGAGGAGCTGAGCATCTCGCTGAGGCAGTCGAGCAGCTTCTGCCGGGTCGCCTGCCCACGCCGGCCGGCCACGCGGCCGTCGACGGTACGCACTTGTCCTGTCATGTCGTCAGCTTACCGAGGGGTGATGGGAGCGCGATTCGGCCGACTGCAAATGGGGTGCACGAGAGGGCGGAGACTGGTGTGCCTGGTCCTGCGGGGTGCGTGAGTCGCCGATAGTTTGGCGGTATGGCCGAAAACAGGGCATCCGCGTACGGAGAGGGCGTCCCGTGCTGGGTGGACGCGCAGCTTCCCGATGTGGAGGCGGGCAAGCGGTTCTACGGCGAGCTCTTCGGGTGGACCTTCGAGGACCGGCCGGAGGTGCCCGGCGGCTTCGTCTGGGCCCGTAAGGAGGGGGAGCCGGTCGCCGCGCTCGCGCGCAAGACGGACGGGCGGCTGCCCACCGTGTGGACCGTGTACTTCGCGACGCCGGACGCCGAGGCGCTGGCCGACCGGGTCTGGGCGGCCGGCGGGCAGGTCGTCACGGCGCCCACGCCGGTCGCGGAGCTGGCCACGGCCGCACTGGTCACCGACCCCGAGGGTGCCGTCTTCGGCCTCTGGGAGCCGGGCAGTCACCCCGGCTTCGGCAGGCGGCACGAGCCCGGCACCTTCGCGTGGGCCGAGCTGTACGCGCGGGACGTGGAGGTCGCCAACACGTTCTACGGCGATCTCTTCCACGACGCCCTGTTCGGGCCGGACGCCAGGCCCGACTTCGGGCGGGCGGCCGTCTCGGAGGTCTTCCCGGCCGAGATGCCGCCGCACTTCCTGGTGCATTTCGGCGTCGAGGACTGTGACGCGGCACTCGGGACGGTGAGTCGTCTCGGGGGTCGGATCTGGGCGCCAGTATTCGAGACGTCGTACGGAAGGGCGGCCGTCGTCACCGACAATCAGGGGGCGTCGTTCGCGGTGCTGGAACGACGCAAGCAGACCGACTGAAAACTGCTGAAATAGACCGACTGAAACAGATCGTGCGGTGAAACATACCGTTTTGCGGTGAGGCATCCCGACTCGGTCCCGGGTTCGCAACCAGTGCCCGGGACAGGAAGAATCAGGGTGCGTGCCGCCATGGCGGTGCGGTGGTGAGACGCTGCACGGGGTCGCGTAGAGATGTGGCCGGCGCGGCCCGTACGGGGAGGTGGCAGGCAAGTGGTGGATCAGCTGACACAGCACGATCCGCGGCGTATCGGTCCGTTCGAGGTGCTGGGGCGGCTCGGTGCCGGCGGCATGGGGCTGGTCTATCTCGCACGCTCGGCGTCCGGCCGGCGCGTGGCGATCAAGACCGTCCGTACGGAGCTCGCCGAGGACCAGTTGTTCCGCGTCCGCTTCTCGCGCGAGGTGGAGGCCGCCCGGGCGGTCTCCGGCTTCTACACGGCGGCCGTGGTCGACGCCGACGCGCGCGCCGCCGTGCCGTGGCTGGCCACCGCGTACGTGCCCGCGCCCTCCCTCGAAGAGATAGTGAACGAGTGCGGGCCGCTCCCGGCCCAGGCGGTGCGCTGGCTGGCGGCGGGTGTGGCCGAGGCGCTGCAGTCGATCCACGGCGCCGGTCTGGTGCACCGGGACCTGAAGCCCTCGAACGTGCTCGTGGTCGAGGACGGCCCCCGGGTGATCGACTTCGGTATCGCGTCCGGCGTCTCGAACACTCGTTTGACGATGACGAACGTGGCGGTGGGTACGCCCGCCTACATGTCGCCGGAGCAGGCGAAGGACTCGCGGTCCGTGACCGGGGCGAGCGACGTCTTCTCGCTCGGCTCGATGCTGGTCTTTGCGGCCACCGGGCACCCGCCCTTCCACGGCGCCAACCCGGTCGAGACGGTCTTCATGCTGCTGCGGGAGGGTCCGGACCTGGAGGGGCTCCCGGACGAGCTGCGCCCGCTCATCGAGTCCTGCATGCAGATGGAGGCCACGGGCCGCCCCAACCCGGCCGACCTCCAGGCCCAGCTGGCTCCGCATCTCTTCGGCTCCGGCACCGACGACAGCGGTACGGCCTCGGCCTGGCTGCCCGAGCGTGCGGTGAGCCTGATCGAGGCGCGCCGCAACGGCCGCCCGGCGACGAAGCCGGGCCAGGGCGGCGGCCGCAGCGGGGGCGGCGCGCGCCCCGCCCCTGTACCGCCACCGCCCTCGCACGACCCCGTCGTACCGGCATCCCCCGTGTCCGTCGGCGCCCCCGACACCGGCCCCGTCCGGCTGGCCGGCGCCCAGGTGCCCATCGGGCCGGGACCGCGGGTCTCCGACGTCCGCGCCGCCGCCGTGAAGGCGCCTCCTCCGGAGGCCGCCCTGGCCGCCTCCTGGTCCAAGCCGCGCCCCGGAGTCAACGGCGCCGATCCTGTCGTACCCACGGCGCTGCCCGCCTCGCCGGAGGCCGCGGCAGGCTGGCGCCCCTGGCGTTTCCGCATGTCGAACGACGTATGGGGCACCCCGTCCGTCTCCGGCGACCTCGTCTACGTCACCTCCTTCGAGGTACACGCCCTGGACGTGGCCACCGGCCGCCGGCGCTTCAAGACGCGGGACGTGGCCTGGTCGATGGCGGTCGCCGACGGCCGTATCCACGCCTCCGACGGGCCGACGCTGTTCGCCCTGGACTGCCGTGAGGGCGCCGACCTGTGGCGGCTGTCCACGGACGCCTGGGTGTACTCCCTCAAGGCCGACCGCGGCACCGTCGTCACCGGCACCCGCGGCGGCGGCGTCCAGGCCTGGGAGGCCTCGAACGGCCAGAAGCTGTGGGAACTGACCGGGGCGCAGACCGACTTCGAGTCCCCGGAGGCCGGGCCCGCCGTCCACGAGGGCACGGTCTACGTCTGGCAGGACGCCCGGCTGCGCGCCCTGGACGCCCGCACCGGCAAGGAGCGCTGGTCCTACCCGATCGGCGACGCGGCCTCCTGCGGCGGCGTGCCGGTACGGGTGACGCAGGCGCCGGACGGATACGTGTACGTCTCCGCCGGCACCCGGGTCCTGGCGATTGACGTGGCGAGCGGCCGTGTGAAGTGGCACTTCGAGGCCCCCGCGGTCTTCCTGTGCCCGCCCACCTTCGCGCCCGGCCCCGCGGTCACCGGCGGCGGCATCTACCTGGTCGACTACCTCGGCACGGTCTACGCCCTCGACGCCACCGACGGCCGCGACCGCTGGCGCATCGCCACCGAGTCCCGGGCGTCGATCGACCCCGTTCTGGTGGCCGCCGGGCACGTCCACGTCGGCAGCGGCAAGGGCCTGTACACCCTGGACGCGGTCACGGGCACACCCAAGTGGCGCTTCCAGGCGGGCGGCGACATCGTCGGCGCCCCCGCGGTGGCGGAGGGCCGCATCCACTTCGGGTCCACCGACCACCTGCTCTACACCCTGAAGGCCGACGACGGCCGGCTGCGCTGGAAACTCGCCACCGGCGGCGAGATCACCGGCTCCCCGGTCGTCAAGGACGGCGTCGTGTACGCGTGCAGCAAGGACCGCTGCGTGTACGCGCTGGACGCGGAGAAGGGGACGGGGACCGCGCGGCCCGCATGAGCTGCGGGTGACGGCCGTCGTACCGGTGTCACGGAAGGTGTGGACGGCGGCCGTCCCACCTAGACGCTACGCCGGGTGCGCGGCGGTCGCCACGCGGTGACACACCCGTCCCGTACCACCAGCCCCCGGGGGGCGACTCAGCGTGTTCGGAACGACCTCCTGCGCCCGGCGAACAGCTCCGCCTGCCGTTCCGCCGGGAGATTCCCGAGCGCGACCAGATGGGCCGCCTGCGCGAACCCCGGGGCGACGGCGCTCTCCCGCGCCGCCCACAGGGCCCGCACGGTCCCCTGGACGCCCTCCGCCGGATACCCGGCGATCACGGTGGCGCACTCCGTCGCGGCTGCCAACGCCCCGCCTGGCTCGGTGAGTTCGGAGACGAGCCCGAGCTCGTACGCCCGTCGGGCCCCGATCCGTTCGGCCGTACCCATCAGCATCATCCGCGCCACCTCCCCGTACGGCATGCGCTGCGCCAGGAGCACGGACTCGTAGGCGCTGACCATGCCGTAGGCGGTGTGCGGGTCGAAGAAGGCTGCGGTGGTGTCGGCGACGACGAAGTCCGACTCCCCGAGCAGGTAGAAGGCGCCCCCGCAGGCCATGCCCTGTACGGCGGCGATGACCGGCTTCCACAGGTCGTTCGCCTTGGGGCCGACGCGCAGGAGCGGATCGTCGGCCATGTAGGGGGAGTCGGGCTGCGGGACGACGGCGCTCCGGTCGAGGCCCGTGCAGAAGGCGCGCTCACCGGCGCCGGTGAGGACGACGGCGCGCACCGAGTCGTCGAACCGCAACTCCCGCCAGATCTCCCGCAGTTCGTCCCGCATGGCCAGGTCGACGGCGTTGAGCCGCTCGGGCCGGTCGAGGGTGACGACCGCGACGCCGGTGTCCTTGTCGGTCAGCACCTTCACGTTCATGAGCGCTCCTGAACCCACTGCGGAAGGCCCTCACCGTCGAACACCACCTGCACCTTGGCACCGATCCGGATGCGCCCGGCCGGCACCGAGTCGAGGCGCGCACCGGCCTCGGCGACGAGGTTGCCGACGAGACGGATGCGCGGGGCGTCGGTGAGCTCCACGACGATCACGTTGTACGGGGCCTGGTCCGCGTAGTCGGACAGGAGCGGCGGGTGGGGCACGACGTACGACCAGATGCGCCCGTGACCGGCGACCTCGCGCCATTCGCTCGCGAAGGACTGGCAGTGCGGGCAGCAGGGCCGGGGCGGGAAGCGGAGCTCACCGCAGTCGGCGCAGGCCTGGACGCGGAGTTCGCCCTGGCGGGCGTAGCCCCAGAAAGGGGCGCCGTCGGAGTCGACGACGGGATCCAGCATGGTCAGCTCCTCAGCAGAAGGGCGGAGGTGGGGACGCCTTCACCGGCGGTGACGAGGCAGGTGGCGGCGTCCGGGACCTGGGCGGTGCTGGTGCCGCGGAGCTGCCGTACGCCTTCGGTGATGAGGTTGAACCCGTGGACATAGGCCTCGCTCAGCCCGCCGCCACTCGTGTTGAGGGGCAGTCGGCCGCCGATCTCCAGGGCCCCCTGCTCGGTGAACGCCCCGCCCTCGCCACGGCCGCAGAAGCCGTAGCCCTCCAGGGAGAGCGGTATGAGCGCGGTGAACGCGTCGTAGATCTGGGCGACGTCGACGTCCTGGGGTGTGAAGTCGGCGTGTTTCCACAGGTGCCGGGCGGCGGTCCAGGCGGGGCCGGTGAGCGGGTCGTCGTTCCAGTAGTTGACCATGCCGTGGTGCTGGGCGGGCAGGCCCTGGGCGGCGGAATGAACGTAGACGGGCCGTCGTCTGCAGTCGCGCGCCCGCTCCGCCGACACCACCACGCACGCCAGCGCTCCATCCGTTTCGAGGCAGTTGTCGAAGAGGCAGAGGGGCTCGCTGATCCAGCGCGAGGTCATGTACATCTCGCGGGTCAGCGGCCGCTCGTACATGACCGCGGCCGGGTTCTGGTTGGCGCGGTTACGGCAGGCGAGGGCGACGTTGAAGAGGTGGTCGCGGGTCGCGCCGTACTCGTGCATGTAGCGGCGCGTCAGCATGGCGATCTCGTCCGCGGGGCGCAGCAGGCCGAAGGGACGGGTCCACTGGGCGGGAGTGGGCAGTTGGACGGTGGTGTTCTGCCACGGGCGGGGGCCGCTGCCCCGTTTGCGTGAGCGCCAGGCGACGCCGACCGTGGCCTGACCGGCGGCGATGGCGGCGGCGAGATGGGCCACGGTGGCGCACGAACCGCCTCCCCCGTAGCCGACCTTGCTGAAGAAGGTGAGGTCACCGAGGCCGACGGCCTTCGCGAGCTCCACCTCGTCGGTCTCCTCCATGGTGTAGGAGGCGAGCGCGTCGACCTCGCCGGGCGCGATACCGGCGTCGTCCAGGGCGGCGAGGACGGCACGGCAGGCGAGGGTCCGTTCGTCCTCGCCGAGGCGTTTGGCGAAGGGGGTCTGCCCGATGCCGACGATCGCGGTGGCGTCCTTGATTCCGGCCATGCTGGTGCACCTCCGCATGCTGTCCCCTCAGCTGACAGGGCGTCAGGCTACAGCTAATCTGACGGGTAGTCAGCTAGTAGTAGGGGGCTGTTGTGCGCGGTGACGTGGAGTGGGGCAGCATTCCGGGACTCGTCCGGTCGGCGGCCGAGCGGTTCGCGGACGCAGAGGCGGTGGTGGAGGGCCGTACCCGGATCTCGTACGCCGAACTGGGCGCCCGCGTCGAACGGTCGGCGGCGGCCTGTGTCGCGGCGGGCATCGCGCCGGGCGACCGGGTCGCGATCTGGGCCCCGAACTCGCCGGCCTGGATCGTGGCGGCGCTGGGCGCGGTGTCGGCCGGGGCGGTGCTCGTGCCGGTCAACACGCGCTTCAAGGGGGCGGAGGCGGCGGACGTGCTGCGCAGAAGCGGCGCGCGGCTGCTGTTCGTGACGGGGGCCTTCCTGGGGACCTCGTATGTGGCCTCGCTGCGGCGGGCGGTCGACCGGGGGCCGGGGCTGCCGGCTCTCGACCAGGTGGTGGTGCTGGCGGACGACGCGCCCGAGGACTTCCGTTCCTGGAAGGACTTCCTCGCGGGCGGGGACGGCGTCGGACCGGCCGAGGTGCGGGCGCGTTCGGCGGCCGTGGACGGTTCCTGGCCGTCGGACATCGTCTTCACGTCCGGTACGACCGGCCGTCCCAAGGGCGCGGTGATCACGCACGCCCAGACGTTGCGGGCGTACGAGATCTGGTGCGATCTGGCGGGGCTGAGGCAGGGCGACCGCTACCTCATCGTGAACCCCTTCTTCCACACCTTCGGTTACAAGGCCGGAGTCCTGGCCTGTCTGATGCGCGGCGCGACGATGATTCCCCAGCCGGTGTTCAACATCGAAACCTGCCTCGCGAACATCGCGGCGGAACGGGTGTCGGTGCTGCCGGGCCCGCCGACCCTCCACCAGTCCCTGCTCGACCACCCCGCCCGCGACGCCCATGACCTCTCGGCGCTGCGGCTGGTGGTGACGGGCGCGGCGGTGGTGCCGCTGCAACTCGTGGAGCGGCTGCGTGGGGAGCTGGGCGTGGAGACGGTCCTGACGGCGTACGGCCTCTCGGAGGCCAGCGGCATCGTGACGATGTGCCGGCGTGGCGACGACCCCACGGTGATCGCCTCGACCTCCGGCCGGGCGATCCCCGGCACGGAGGTACGGGTCGAGGCCGAGGTCGGCGAGCCCGGCGAGGTCCTGGTCCGCGGCTTCAACGTCATGCGCGGCTACTACGAGGACGAGGCGGGCACGGCGGAGGTCCTGACGCGGGACGGCTGGCTGCGGACGGGGGACGTGGGTGTCCTGGACGCCGAGGGGAACCTGCGGATCACCGACCGGATCAAGGACATGTTCATCGTCGGCGGCTTCAACGCCTACCCGGCCGAGATAGAGCAACTCCTCGGCCTGCACCCGGATGTGGCCGACGTCGCGGTGATCGGCGTACCGGACGCGCGGCTGGGCGAGGTCGGGAAGGCGTACGTGGTGCGCCGTCCGGACTCCTCGATGACCTCGGACGACCTGATCGCCTGGGCCCGGCGGGAGATGGCGAACTACAAGGTGCCGAGGTGGGTGGAGTTCGTGGCGGAGCTGCCCCGGAACGCGAGCGGGAAGGTGGTGAAGGGGGAGCTGCGCAGACCCTGACACACCTCGGCCGCGGCAGCTCCCCTCCGGGCTGCCGCGGCCGATCCCCCTGGGGAGGAAGGACTTGGGCCTCAGGCCTTCTGGTCCGTGGCGTGCAGGTTGTCCGGCGTGACGGTGGCGGTGCCGCTGTCCGCCTTGAGCGGGTTCACCCCGGTGAGCGGTTCGCTCGTCGCGTGCAGGTTGTCCGGGCTCACCTCGGTGCCGTCCTCGACGTCCGTGGCGTGCAGGTTGTCCGTGGTGTTCTCGTCGCTCATGACGACTGCCTCCCCTGACAGTTCGGGTGTCTTGATGTGGCGGCCGGCCCGGCGGC